>JAYPJO010000067.1:1385-9945 GCA_038128465.1 Gammaproteobacteria bacterium | reverse complement strand
TATGTAAGCGTCTGGCGCCAATATTTTCAGTGCGTTCATTGACCCCCCAGGCTATTTCAGAAATTTTCTGAATACCATCTTCAGTAAATTCCAGTGACAGGTTTTCTGTGGCCAACAATGCTTGATATTGTTTACTTAATGAGGCATCAGGTTCGGTAAGTATGCGATTAAAATCAAGGGCTGAAAGAGCGTCGAGTTCCACGCGAATGGGCAGACGACCTTGTAGTTCAGGAATCAAATCTGAAGGTTTTGAAAGATGGAAAGCGCCAGATGCAATAAACAGAATATGGTCAGTCTTAATCGGGCCATACTTGGTTGTAACAGTTGAACCTTCTATTAATGGCAGCAGGTCTCTTTGCACACCTTCACGTGAAACGCCGCCAGTAGTCGTTTCATTTTTTGTGGCAACTTTGTCAATTTCATCTATAAAAACTATTGCTGTTTGTTCTGTACTGGTTACAGCCTGGGTTTTTAACTCTTCTTCATTGATCAGTTTTGCAGCTTCTTCATCTTTCAGAATTTTAAGAGCAAATTTGACGGTTACCCGCCGAGTTTTTTTGCGCTGACTCCCTAGATTGGAAAACATTGAGCTGAGCTGATTGGTCATGTCTTCCATACCTGGGGGAGCCATAATTTCCACGCCGGCAATCATGTCTGCAACCTTGATCTCAATTTCTTTGTCATCCAACTCGCCTTGGCGCAATTTTTTTCTGAATATCTGGCGGGTACTGTTATCTGATTCAGTTACGCTTAATGGCTCTACTTTCGATTGTGATGATGGTCCTGGTAGTAAAATATCGAGGACTTTATCTTCCGCTGCATCTTCAGCCTGCATGGCGACTTTTTCAATTTGTTGTTCTCGTAACATTTTGTACGCAACATCAACTAGGTCACGGATGATGGATTCCACATCACGACCTACGTAACCCACTTCAGTAAATTTGGTGGCTTCAACTTTAATGAATGGCGAACCAGCCAGCCGTGCCAGTCTGCGGGCAATTTCTGTTTTACCAACACCAGTTGGGCCTATCATTAATATGTTTTTTGGTGTGACTTCATTGCGCAACTCTTCGGGCAACTTCATACGACGCCAGCGATTACGCAGTGCTATTGCGACAGCACGTTTGGCAGCATCCTGCCCCACGATATGCTTATCAAGTTCTACTGCGATTTGTTTTGGGCTCAGATCTGCCATTTATGTTTCCTGCGTGGTTAAGTAAGACCTTAGCAATCGAGTTCTTCAATTGTAAGATTGTGATTGGTGTATACACAGATATTGGCGGCTATGTTGAGGCTGTTTTCAACAATAGTGCGGGCGTCAAGGTCGGTATTTTCAAGCAATGCAGTAGCAGCAGCCTGAGCATAGGAGCCGCCAGATCCAATTGCCATAAGGGAATTCTCAGGTTCAACGACATCACCATTGCCAGTGATTATCAGAGAAGCCTCCTTGTCAGCTACGACCAGCAGAGCTTCAAGTCGACGCAAGGCACGTTCTGTACGCCAGAGCTTGGCAAGCTCGACAGCTGCACGGGTCAATTTTCCTGAATGTTTTTCAAGCTGCTCTTCAAAACGTTCAAATAATGTAAAGGCATCAGCTGTGCCGCCAGCAAAACCGGCAATAACCTGGTCATTGTACAAGCGACGAACTTTACGGGCATTGCCTTTCATAACGGTATTGCCCTGGCTGACCTGACCATCACCCCCGATAACGACTTTATTGCCCCGTCGTACTGAAACGATGGTGGTGCCACGATATTGTTCCATACTTCTCTCTGGTAGTTATTTATACGGGTATAGGAATCCTAGTATGTGGTGGTGCCTTTCAATATTTCAAGGCTGGTCTTGGGGCGCTTGCTAGCGCACTACTATTTTAATGGTGTCAGGTAAATTGTTACGTGCTAACAGATCAACAGCATCATCAGCACTGGCGTTGCCTGCAAAAGGTCCGGCCTGAACCCGGTACATGGTTTGTCCAAGAACGACGGCTTCAGATATAGAAGCGTCCAGGCCCATAAGGATAATTTCTGCACGCAGTTTTTCGGCATCTTCAAGCAGATTGAATGAACCAGCCTGGACCCGGTAAATAGTTGGATTTTCTTCAATTTCCGGTTCCAGCTCCACAGCAACTACATCCACAACAACTTCTGCTTCTGGCAGACGCTCATAGAAAGTAAAATCTGTGCCGTCTCCTTCTGCGTCCGTAGCAGCTCGATCCTGTAGGGCGTTTTGAGCAGAAATGCTTTGCAGGGGGATATTGTTAATTAATCCGACATAAGCAATGACAGCGATGAATAACCCGGAAATCAGGCCAGAAAAAAACCAGGGCCAATGACTTTTTGCCGGGCTGTTTTTGGTAGCCGATTTTGAGTTGGAGCGTTTCTTCCTGGACTTGCTGTCAGAAGAACGTTGTTTCGCAAAATCATGAGCCATTATGGTAGATATTAAAAACTGATATAGGTGTATTATCCCGAATTTATTCAGGCATTGGTAGCTGCATGGAATTTAGATAGTGGCTCAGGTTGAATCTCCACATTAGAAGATATGAAGGGAATAGTACTTTGATGAGCAGCCGTCCGAGGCAGGGATGCCGAGGCCGAGCGTACAGGGACGTATTTACCGCGTGCTCCGAATAAAAGTACGTTCCCTTGAACATTATGAATTTAACAAAAGAGATTCAACCTGAGCCACTACCGGAAATAATCAACGGTCAGACTAACTAAAATCAAGCGGGTCGATATCAATTGACCAGCGTACTTTCCGGCTTTGTGACAAGCCTTCGTATACTGGTAAAAGTTGCCTGATTAGGTTGTGAAGTTCTGTACGGCTGGAAGATTGCAGCAATAACTGAAAACGATAACGTCCGGCTCTTTTTTCCATGGGAGCCGGGAAGGGACCAAGTAACAAGCTATTATTGCCTAGGTAAGGTTGCGTATGCTGCTTTACATTATCCAACAAGGTCTGCGGCAGGGATATGAGATTAGCTTCTGCACGGATCAGGGCCTGATAGGAAAAAGGCGGCAGATTGGCTATTTTTCTTTGCTCGAGCAATGCCCTGGAAAATTGCTGATAACCATCATTGATAAGTGAGGTTAAAGTCGGATGGGTACTATTATGTGTCTGGATGACTACCTGACCGGCATTTTTACCACGGCCAGCACGTCCAGAAACCTGAATAATCAGTTGCCCCATAAATTCCTGGCCACGAAAATCTGAGCTGAATAATCCTGCATCAGCATCTAGGATCGCAACCAGTGTCACTTTGGGGAAATGGTGGCCTTTTGCGAGCATTTGGGTGCCTACTAATATTGCCGGATTTCCCTTGTTGATTTCTGTAAGAGTATTTTCCAGTTTTCCCCGATTCCGGGTACTGTCTCGATCAATCCTGAATATGGGAGTGTCTGGAAATTCTGCCCTGAGTTTTTCTTCAGTACGTTCCGTTCCCAGCCCCATTGGCATGAGAGCCGGGCTTTGGCAGGCAGGACAATTAACTATCATTTTTTGCTGTGATTCACAGCGATGACAGCGTAGTTGGGGGTTGCTACGGTGTAGTGTGAAACTGCTTTCACAACGCGGGCAAGTGGCATGCCAGCCGCAGTCATGGCACTGCAGTATGGGGGCATATCCACGGCGGTTTAGAAATATAAGCACTTGCTTGTTTTGCTGCAGATGGTCATTGATAGTTGCCAGCAAAGCATCTGAAAATCCTTCACTCAAAATTTTTCCTTTGAGATCAATACAGGAAAAACTGGGCATTTCAGCCGCTGCAGCTCGTTGTCCAAGTGACAATAATGTATAGCGCTGATCCAGGGCATTGTTCAGACTTTCAAGGCTTGGTGTTGCTGATCCCAGAATTATCGGAGTATCAAACAATTGTGCCCTATATACGGCCAGATCCCGGGCGGAGTACCTGAAGCCTTCATGTTGCTTGTATGAGGCATCATGCTCTTCATCAATAATGATTAAACCTGGATTCAGAAGTGGAGTGAATATTGCGGAGCGGGTACCTATGACTATTTTTGCAATGCCTGAACGGGCCTGCGTCCAGGCATCAAAGCGTTGTCTGTCAGTTAACCCGGAATGAATGGCCACAATGTTTTCATTAAAACGCTCCTGAAATCGCTGAATGGTTTGTGGCGTCAGGCTTATTTCCGGCACCAGCAAAATTACCTGCATGTTCTGTTTGATTTGTTCGGCAATAAGGTGCATATAAACTTCAGTTTTGCCACTTCCAGTTACACCTTCAAGCAAAAAACAATGAAAACCATTCCCCTTATTCGATATGGTACGCCGGGCATGTTCCTGTTCATTGTTAAGCTGCAGCAGAGGCTTGGGTTTCAGTTTTAAATCGGTATCAGCTATATCGTCGGACGTTTTAAATGAGAGTGGTTTCCCCTGTCTTACACGGGTGGGTAGAGCATTATGTATGATCTGACCTAATGGGTAGTGGTAATAACTGGCAGCCCATCGAATGAGTTTAAGCATGCCTTCATCAAGGACTGGGGCAGTATCGAGGATATCAATTATTGTTTTCAGTGTGCCTTTTTCTAAATCGCTTTGTTCTGAGCTGCCAATTACAAAGCCTGTCAATTCGCGTTTACCAAAAGGTACTCTGACTCTCATACCGGGTGCTGGGACCCCGGAAAAATTTTCGGGTAATAAATAATCAAAGCTGCGTCGTAAAGGGGTGTTAACGACGACCTTTATGACAGGATTATTTGACTGGGAATGGAGCGTATTACTGCCTTGGTTTATACTCACAGGGTTCCATATAACCTTAAGCTATCGAACTGTTGGAAGATTACCATGCAAATGAACTCTGTGCCTGATGAATTATTAAGCCTGCGTGAGCAGATAGATCTGCTTGATGATGAACTTTTAATGATACTGGCAAAAAGGTTTGAGGTAACTGAACAGGTGGGCAGGCTGAAAGCAAAAGAAGGACTCAATTCTCTGGATGAAGACAGGGAGAATCAAAAATTAAAGGATTTAAAACTTAATGCTGAAAGCAAGGGTCTGAGCGCTGATTTTGTGCTCAATCTGTTCAAGATGATTTTTGCCGAGGTTGTTGAAAACCATCGTGGTTTTCTGCAATAAGAGCCAATTCCAGCCATCTAGGCCTTGCTTATTAACCCGACTCTGCTAGAATTCGCGCTCTTTTTTAACAGAAGAATATGGTGCCTGGGAAAAGCCTCAGGTGGCGATATTCAGATTGAGGGCAGTCATGAAAGCTGAAATTCATCCCAAGTATGAAGACACCGTTGTCACCTGTGGCTGTGGCAATGTCATTAATACGCGTTCAACTCTGGGCGGTGAACTTAGAATAGATGTTTGTTCCCAGTGCCATCCTTTTTATACCGGTAAACAAAAGATTGTAGATACTGGTGGCCGTGTGGATCGTTACAAGAAACGTTTTAGCAGTCGTAAACTATAGACTATGTTTTTTTCTGAATATTCTGATTTAGCCTGAATGCTGCAAGAGCATTCAGGATGAGTTTATGGATGTTGGAAAATTAAGCGGATGTCAGCTATAAAGCCGAGTCTTTCTATATCAGGGCAACTAGAATAAATCTTCTTCCTGCGTTGTCCTGTCGTCTATTAACGCTCCAGCAGCATCATTTTCAAGCGGCTGAAACTCTTCCCTGAATACTTCGAAGATTGTTCCTGCTTCATTGGGTTGTGCCCTGAAACCGGTTTCAGGGTTTATCCTGACGGTAACAATACCATCAGGCTGCGCCATTGAGTTTACCGGCATGTCCTTTAAAGCATCTTCCATGAAATCTATCCAGATAGGTACCGCCACGGTTGCAGCCTGTTCATCGCGTCCAAGAGTCTGCGGTGTGTCAAAACCAACAAAAACAGTGGTGACCATATCGCCATTGAAACCGGAAAACCAGAGATCAAAATTATCATTGGTGGTTCCGGTTTTACCGGCCAGGTCAGGTCGACCAATTTCACGATTTATTCGACGACCACTACCATTGGTTACTACAGATCGCAGCATGGTATTCATAATATAGGCAACGCCCTCATCGATTACCCGTGGGGCAGGATACACTGAATAAACCGGACTATCAGGGGAAAACTCAGGTTCACAGGACTGGCACACAGTTGCAGGCTGAGCCTGAAAAACATTGCCATCATTGAAGTTGTCGATACGTTCTATCAGATAGGGTTGGACCCGATAACCGCCATTGGCAAATACCGTATAGGCACTTGCAACTTCCATTGGTGTCAAAGCATGAGAGCCTATCGCTACAGTAAGATCATTACGCGGAAATTCAGCAGTATTAAATCCAAATCTTTCAACATAGGGCAAGACCACATCATCTGTAAGAGCATCATATAACCTAAGAGACACGATGTTTTTTGAGTTAGTAAGTGCATACTTAAGAGATATAGGCCCCAGAAATTCACCACCGAAATTTTCTGGTCGGTAGTCACTTCGGTCCAATGGGGCATCATTGATAAGACTGGCAGCGGTATAGCCATTTTCAAGCGCAGCGGCATATAAAAAGGGTTTAAAATTGGATCCGGGCTGTCGTCTGGCCTGTGTGACACGATTAAAGTTGCTTTGATAGAAATCATAGCCACCGGTAAGAGCCAGGATAGCGCCATTATTAGGGTCGATAGAGACCAGAGCACCATTTGCAGCAGGGATCTGACTCAGCATCCAGCGTCCTTCTGAATTTTGCGTAACTCTTATCAGGTCTCCGATGGTTACGACTTCTGCTGCCCTTCTAGGACTGGAAGTCCAGGTGCTGTTATTAATAAAACGCTTGGCCCAGCGGATACCATCCCACTCAATCGTGATATTTTCGCCTGTTTTTAACAGGGCGAGTATTGATCGTTCTCCAACCTCCTGTACAAAAGCAGGTTGCTGGTCACCGATAATAGAAGTTCTAGCTAGTACTGATAGCCACACGTCAACATCATCGTCAGCGCCAGCTGGTCGCATCTGATTTTCAGCGCCACGATAACCATGATTTCTGTCGTAGTTTTCCAAGCCATCAGTTAGCGCCTGATTGGCAAGTTCCTGTGTTTCACTATATATGGTTGTATAAACTTCAAAACCATCGGTAATAGCCAGGTCACCGTAGCGGTTTTCCATCTCTACACGCACCATTTCGGCAATGTAAGGAGCATCTATTTCTATCTCTACTCCGTAACGTTGAGCGGTCAACGGAGCAGTATTAGCGTCATTGAACTGGGTTTGTGTGATCATGTTAAGTTCTAGCATGCGACGTAAAACCCGAGAACGGTATGTTAGCGCTCTTTCTTCTGAACGCAGCGGATTCAGGCTGTTTGGGGCAGGCAGGATGCCAACCAGCATGGCCATTTCAGCCAGGCTTAATTCACTGGGAGGTTTGTTATAAAACTGGTTGGAAGCAGCAGATATCCCGTAAGCGGAGATTCCAAAAAATATACGATTAAGATAGAGCTCCAGGATTTCCTGTTTTTCGAGTTCTCTTTCAATTTTCAAAGCCAGTAAAATTTCTTTAAATTTTCTGGAGTAGGGGCTTTCTCCCTCAAAAGATATATTTTTAGCCAGCTGCATGGTCAGGGTACTGCCACCACCACTGGGATTACCGCTAAGAATTCCGTATACAGAGCGAGCCAGGGCTTTTAAATCAACACCATTATGCTGATAAAAACGGGTATCTTCGCTCGCAATCAGGGCATCAATCAATAATGGTGGAATTTCTTCATATTTGATCGGGTCACGGCGTACCTCACCAAATTCGGCAATTAATTTTTCATCGGCAGTGTAAATTCGTAAGGGGTTAACCAACCTGACATTACGGTAATCTTCTGCCGGAGGTAGTTTGGGAGATAAATAGAGGTAGGCACTTGCTGCAATCATAACTGCTCCAAAACCGCCAAAAAGGCCGCCCCAGAGCAGTAAATTAAGAGCTTTTCGCACTATATTCATAGTACTTTAATGATACCTGCCATAAAATTTTGCCGATTATACTGCTGCCCCGATATGGGGAATTCTCTACGCTGAAGCCGGAGCTTCGAAATCCTTTCAGGGCATAAAGACTATGATTTTAAACGTTTTTTCCTGCAATGTATGTCCTTTCACACATAATTGCCAAAGAAAAATAGAAAATCAACAGTACTAGAATTGATTCAACTGGAAATCTATCAGGGATTTTGCCTAGTGTGAAGTAGTTAGCAATTTAAAGTAATTTGTTGAAAAAAGACTTAATTAGTTGAAAATAATACTTAAATTAAGTAACGTGCTACTTTGCGGGAGGCTATATTTGCCAAATTGGTATTAGTAAGCCCCGTTTTTGAGTTATTTGTATAATTGCAAGTCAAACAAAATAATTGATATCGCTGCTTATGCAGAGTTGGAGCGAGCTTGAGGAGTAAAGATTAGTGAGTATTTTTGGGAAAAAAAATACAGCGCTGCACGGCGTGGATATCAGCTCCAGCTCAATAAAGCTTATAGAGCTAACAAAGTCTGGTAACAAGATCAAAGTTGAAAATTATGCCAGCAGGCCTGTGCCTGAAAATGCTGTAGTAGAAAAAAATATCAATGAGCTTGAAGCTGTAG
>JAYPJO010000067.1:0-1375 GCA_038128465.1 Gammaproteobacteria bacterium | reverse complement strand
GATGATGAAAATGGCTTCTGTCTTGAAAACTAAAAACAAGGATGCTGCCGTTGCTGTTTCCGGTTCAGCAGTCATAACCAAGACTATTGAAATGAATGCTACATTGACTGATTCAGAGATGGAAAATCAAATTGTAATCGAAGCAGACCAGTATATACCCTATCCACTGGATGAAGTGGCAATAGATTTTGAAAGACAGGGAATATCCCCCAAAAATGAGGAAATGGTTGAAGTATTACTGGCAGCCTGTAAGAAAGAAAATGTTGATTTGCGCGTGGCTGCTCTGGAAGCCGGTGGTTTTAATGCCAGTTTAAGCATGTTGCTTAATGAAAAACTCCGTTGAAAATATTTTTTT
The DNA here is from genome assembly GCA_038128465.1 of Gammaproteobacteria bacterium. GTDB lineage: Bacteria > Pseudomonadota > Gammaproteobacteria > Pseudomonadales > Pseudohongiellaceae > UBA5109. The sequence continues at coordinate 1,020 of JAYPJO010000067.1, read as the reverse complement.
AATTGGACCAATGGGTGCGGGGAAAACCACCATTGGTAAATTACTCGCCCAGGAACTTAAACTGGATTTTTATGATTCTGACCATGAAATCGAAACCCGATCTGGCGCAGATATTTCCTGGATATTTGATATGGAAGGCGAGGATGGTTTTCGTAAGCGGGAAGAAAAAATAATTGAGGAACTTACCGCTAAAAGCAAAATAGTACTAGCCACCGGTGGTGGTGTTGTACTTTCCGAACAAAACCGCCGGTTTTTGCATAGTCGCGGTACCGTCATTTATCTTATGACAACTATAAATCAGCAGTTGGAACGCACCCGAAAAGATCAAAAGCGACCCTTATTGCAGGGAGTAGATGATCCAGAAATGACACTGCGCGAACTGATGGAGCAGCGTGAGCCGCTGTATCGAGAAATTGCAGATCACATGGTTATGACCAGCCGCAGGGGCGCCAAAGCCGTCAGTACAGAAATTGCTCAATACATACAGGGCAGTTCACATCAGCAATCCAATCAGTATGCCTGACCCGATTACAGTTAATGTAGACCTTGGTGACAGGTCATATCCCATTTTTATTGGTGCAGATTTACTGTCAAATAGTGAATTGCTGCGCCCATACATCAAGGGGCAACAGGTTTGCATCATCAGCAATAATGTAGTTGCGCCACTATATCTGGAAAAATTAAAGGCCGGATTGACTGATTTTGAAGTTATTGAATTTATTCTGGCTGATGGTGAGGAAGAAAAAACTCTCGATAATATTGCTGCTATATACGATGCTCTGCTGGCAGAAAGACAGGAACGCAATGTCACATTGATTGCTTTGGGTGGTGGAGTAGTTGGCGATATGGCCGGGTTTGTGGCAGCCACTTATCTCAGGGGTGTTAATTTTATCCAGGTACCTACAACACTATTGGCCCAGGTAGATTCCTCTGTAGGGGGGAAAACTGGTGTCAATAGACCTCTGGGTAAAAACATTGTGGTGGCATTTTACAAGACACAATGTTTTCTGGCTGATACCA
>JAYPJO010000066.1:1955-9949 GCA_038128465.1 Gammaproteobacteria bacterium | reverse complement strand
GTGGAATGCCACCACCAGGCGGCGGTTTTCCGGGCCGCTAAACAGCAATTTTCTGCATAAAATCAGTCACTAATGGCCTTTAGTGGTTCCAATACGCGGTCTTTTCCCTTAGAATACCCGCCTTTTTTCCGACCCGGAAATATCAGGTCAGAAAACTTTCAGCTCCGGGCTGAAGATAAACAGATTTTTTTATTTAGGAACAATAACTTATGTTAATGATTAGACTTTCTAGAGGCGGAGCCAAGAAACGTCCTTTTTATCATTTCACTGTTGCTGATAAACGCATGCCTCGTGATGGTCGTTTCATTGAGCGAGTTGGCTTTTTTAACCCTGGTGCCAGAGGTCAGGAAGAAAGGTTGCGTGTTGATCTGGAACGTGTGGAATACTGGAAAGGTCAGGGTGCCAAGGTAAGTGATCGTGTTGCCAGCCTGTTGAAGGAAGCTGCGGCGGCTTAAATGACACAACAGCAATATGCTGATTATGTCTTGATTGGACGGATTGGTGCAGCCTACGGAATTAAAGGCTGGGTTAAGCTTAATTCTTTTACTGATCCAAAAGATAACATACTGAATTACGAGTATTTTTTTACACCTGAAGGTGGTTCGCTAATCGGGCTTGAGATCGATCAGAGTAAAGCCCAGGGAAAAGGCTTCGTAGCCCATATCAAGGGTTGTGATGACAGGAATCTCAGCCAGCAGTATACGGGCAAAGAACTCTTTATTGAAAAGGCCCTGTTACCGGAATTGCCAGCAGAAGATTACTACTGGCACCAGCTTGAGGGCTTGCGGGTAAAGACCCTGAAAGGTGATGATCTCGGTGTAGTGGATCATTTAATTGAAACCGGTGCCAATGATGTACTGGTTGTGAAAGCTGACCAGCTCAGTGTCGATGAAGACGAAAGGTTAATTCCCTATCTGTCAGGTCAGGTTATAGATGACATCGATTTAGGGAAAAAATTGATAAGGGTGAACTGGGAAAAGGATTACTGATACCCGAATACTGAAAAAGAATTAAAAAGGGAAAAGTGATGAATATAGGCATAGTCACATTATTCCCCGACATGTTTACAGCGCTGACGGATTATGGCATCAGTGGCAGAGCTGTTAAACAAGGGCTGGTTCATGCCCAATACTGGAATCCACGGGATTTCACACAGGACAAACACCGCACAGTTGATGACAGGCCCTATGGTGGTGGTCCGGGCATGCTGATGAAGACTGAACCAGTTGTTGCTGCTATTGATGCAGCAAGAGTTGAATTAACTGAAGGTAATAAAAAACCTAAAGTTTTGTGTTTAAGCCCACAGGGCAAAAGGCTGGAACATAGCGATGTTGTGAGCCTGGCCAATGAAAGCAGCCTGATTTTGCTTTGTGGCCGATATGAAGGCATAGACGAACGGGTAATACAGACCCAGGTTGATGCAGAATATTCCATTGGTGACTATGTCATCAGTGGCGGCGAACTGGCTGCAATGGTGTTTATAGACGCCATGATCAGATTGCAACCAGGGGCATTGGGTCATAAAGATTCTGCCGTCGAGGATTCTTTTGCGGCTGGATTGCTGGATTACCCGCACTATACCCGGCCTGAAGAATATGCCGGATTGAAGGTGCCAGAGATTCTATTGAGCGGGGATCATGCTGCTATAGAGAGTTGGCGTAAACAACAGAGCCTGGGCAGAACCTGGTTACGAAGACCGGACCTGTTGGAAACAATAAGTCTGGATGATGAACAGCAGGCTTTACTAGATGATTTCATCAATACCGTAAAAGAAAGAAGTTAATCTGGAAAAGAAAACTGGAGTATTAAAATGAGTGCCAAGAACGCAATTATTCAAAAAGTCGAGCAGGATCAGCTGAAAACTGATATGCCGGAATTTGGCCCGGGGGATCTGATAGTTGTTCAAGTGAGGATCAAGGAAGGTGACCGGGAGCGACTTCAGGCATTTGAAGGTGTGGTTATCGGCAAACGTAACCGTGGCTTAAACTCAGCCTTTACCGTTAGAAAAATGTCTCATGGTGTAGGTGTGGAAAGAACTTTCCAGACCCACAGCCCGCTGATTGAAAGTGTCAAGGTCAAACGCCGTGGCGATGTCCGTCAGGCCAAGCTCTACTACCTCAGAGAGCTGACAGGACGAGCAGCACGTATTTCTGAAAAACTTGATAAAAAGAGTGAACAGGACTGATAAAAAGCGGGCATTTTGCTCAGAAGTTTCCCAGTAGCCGGGCTGCTTGTTACAATGCCGCTGGTCTTGTTTATTAATTAAAGCGGGATGCTGAATAAGGGGCAACTATGTTGGTAAATCTTTTTAAAAAGTTAACAGGCAGGTCTGTATCCGGGATGCTGTCTTTATTTTCCCTGTTCGCATTATCTTCATTGTTTTCCTCCGTTGCTGCTTATGCCCAGGGCTTAAGTAGCAGCCAGGTAGACGATACCCCTGAGGTGGCTGCCATTCGCTCTGTCCTGATTAATACCCAACCGGGTATTAATATTCAGGCTATTGTACCCAGTCCGGTTGAAGGCCTCTATGAAGTCCGCATACAAAATGGCCAGGCAATTTTTGCCAGCGCCGATGCCCAGTATTTCCTGCCCAGTGACCTCTATCAGGCTACAACAGAAGGCCTGGTCAATCTGGGTGAAGGACGTCGCAATGAACTACGACGTGATCTGATCGCTGCCGTAGATGCAGCTGACATGATCATATACGAAGCTGAAGGTGAGAGCAGGGCGACTTTGACTGTATTTACGGATGTGGACTGTCCTTATTGCCAGCGTCTGCACAGTGAAATGGATCAACTCAATGAACATGGCATCACCATACGCTACCTGGCTTTCCCACGTAGTGGTCTTGATGAAGTCACCTATCCAAAAATGGTTTCAACCTGGTGCGCTGAAAATCGTAATTTGATTTTTACGACGGTATCACGGGGCGCTGCCATTCCCCTTAATGAGTGTGAAAACCCTGTTGCTGAACAATATCAGTTGGGCAGGGTTGTCGGCGTGACGGGGACGCCAACCCTGGTCTTCGAAGATGGCTCGATGGTTCCAGGTTATGTTCCGGCTGATGAACTGGCAGCATTTTTGTTCGCAACCGAATAATCCATTCAATCTAAAAGAATAATCCGGGAGATCAGCTTGCAACCAATCAATATTGGTATCTGTGGCTTGGGCACCGTGGGCTATGGTAGCTATTCTGTGCTTAATGAAAACCAGGGCGAAATAAAGCGTCGTCTGGGCAGGCAACTGCGGGTCTCACATATAGCATTGCGCAAGCTGAAAGACGGCCAGAATGTCGATGAAGATGTTGACATGGCCCATGACGCAATGGCGCTGGCCAGAAATCCGGACGTCAATATACTACTGGAGCTGATTGGTGGCACTGAATTTGCGCTGGAACTGGTTCTGGAAGCTATTGCCAATGGTAAACACGTCGTCACAGCAAATAAGGCGCTTATCGCTACTCATGGTGATGAAATTTTCAAAGCTGCACGTGCAAACAATGTCATCGTTGCCTATGAAGCAGCTGTGGCTGGTGGTATTCCTATTATCAAAGTCATCAGAGAAGGCCTGGCGGCGAACCGCATTGATTACCTGGCGGGCATTATCAATGGCACCGGCAATTATATCCTGACTGAAATGGCGGCCAAATCACGCCCTTTTATTGACGTACTCAAGGAAGCCCAAGAGCTGGGCTATGCCGAGGCAGATCCGACCTATGATGTTGAGGGTATTGATGCCGCCCATAAGTTAACGATCCTGTCGGCAATTGCATTTGGTACCTCCCTTCATCTTGATTTGGCCTATACTGAGGGAATCATCCAGATAACACCTGATGACCTGAAGTATGCTGATGAACTGGGTTACTGTATTAAACACCTGGGTATTAGCAGCAGGACAGATAAGGGAATAGATCTGAGGGTGCACCCAACCCTGGTAGCTAAACAGTCACTGATTGCCAAGGTGGATGGCGTAATGAATGCTGTGCAGGTTCACGGCAATGCGGTTGGCTCTTCGCTTTACTATGGTGCCGGTGCAGGCGCAAAAGCAACAGCTTCTGCGGTTCTTGCCGATGTTATTGAAGTGGCCAGGCATATGCAGGAAGTATCTGACGGGATTCCGGCACTGGGGTTTCAGCATGATGCCTTGCTTGCTGCTGAGATTCTACCGATAGACGAAATAATCTGCCCGTTTTACCTGCGAATTCTGGTCAGGGACAAAGTGGGTGTGATTGCTGATATTACCGAGATACTGGGCGATAACGGCATCAGCATAGATGCCATGATCCAGAAAGATCCCGATAAGCAAGGTGTTGATCATGATGCCATTCCTGTCATTATCATGACACATGAAATTCAGGAATCCGTGTTAAACAAGGCAATACAGGAACTGGAAGCACTTGAGGCTCTGAGCGCAAAAATAATGCGTATCCGGGTTGCCGAGTTTGCTGATTAATCCGGAAAACGGGCAAATTTTAGCAATGAAATATATAAGTACACGCGGTCATCTAGAACCACACAGCTTTGAAGAGGCTGTTTTAACTGGTCTGGCCCCGGATGGTGGTTTGTTCATTCCTGAATCGGTTCCGCAGATCAGTGCAGAGACTTTGGCTGAATGGCAGCATATGAGTTATGCAGAACTGGCTTATGAAATTATTCGCCTGTTTGCTGACGGAGCCATCGAAGATGAAATGCTCAAGCAGATGATTGCAGATACTTATGCAGCGTTCAGTCATCCTGACATCGCGCCCCTGCATAAGCTGGATAATAATGAATGGGTGCTGGAATTGTTTCATGGTCCAACCCTGGCATTTAAGGATTTTGCCTTACAATTACTCGGTCATTTGCTGGATTATTTCCTGAAAAAACGTGGACAACATGTTGCCATTCTGGGAGCTACTTCCGGTGATACCGGTTCTGCTGCGTTGGAAGGCTGCAAGCATTCCGAATTTGTCGATATTTTTATTCTGCACCCACATAACCGGGTATCAGAAGTTCAGCGTAAACAGATGACAACAGTCAGCGGTGATAATATTCATAACATTGCCATCTCCGGAAATTTTGATCAATGTCAGCAACTGGTTAAACGAGCCTTTGCAGATCAGAATTTCTTACCAGAGGGTTGCCAGCTGGTCGCCGTGAATTCCATTAACTGGGCCAGGATCATGGCACAGATTGTCTATTATTTTTATGCGGCTCTGAAATTTCCCGAGCAAAACTATGCAGTTTCTTTCTCTGTACCAACCGGAAATTTTGGCGATATCTATGCCGGCTATCTGGCTAAAAAAATGGGTTTGCCAATCCAGCAGTTGATCATTGCAACCAATAAAAACGATATTCTGCATCGCTTCATCAGTCAGAACCAGTACAACCTGACCGGACTTGAACCAAGTCTGTCACCGAGCATGGATATAATGGTTTCCAGTAATTTTGAACGTTTTATATTTGATATGTTTAAAGGTGACACAAACAGGGTCAGCCAATTTGTTACAGGCCTGAGCGAAGATATCAACCAAGTTTCGGAAGAGGAGTGGCAGTTTGCAAAATCGCATTTTGATTCGGCCAGTGTTGACGATGAAACAACCTGTGCTGTGATTAAGGACATTTATGATAAACATGACTACTTATTGGATCCGCATACGGCTATCGGTGTTAAAGCAGCACAGCTATGTAAAAAGGACGATGACACTCCCATGATTTCCTTGTCTACAGCCCATCCTGTCAAGTTTGCTGAAGCCATAGAGCGGGCGGGTCTGGCAACACCGGATTTACCTGATCATCTGGCGGATCTGTTCGAACGTGAAGAGCGTTATGTTGTTTTGCCGGATGAACTGAAGGAAGTTGAAAATTATATCTGTCAGAGTCTGTAGTTAGATTTCAGACAAAACTGCTGACTAAAAAAAATGGCTCACTGAAATGTTTACAGTGAGCCATTTTTTGAAGAAAACCATCGCTTACTTTTAAAAAGGTTCTTTTACCTTTCTACCTTTCAATTTATTTACCAACCCGGATTGATCACAAAGCAGTCTTCAGGGCTCCATTTGGAATCGTCGGGTTCTTTTTTGAAATTCATGCTGGTGATCCAGTCTGTGGTCAGATAGACAGGATCTTCAACAATGATATCAACAATCAGCCACTCTGAACCGTCTGGAATGGTAATCAGGTTGAAATATTCCCGGACTTCCACCTGGTCACTGTGCAGCATGCCATTTTTACGCAGGTATCCTTCAGTAATGTTAGTCGTTACAACCTGCAGGGCCCTGCTGACCATTTCCGGACGGGGAAATTGCATACCGATGGGCACAACATTCGAGACTTCAGGAGAAACCTGAGCCCCACGTGGTGATTCCCATTGTGCGAAAGAGTGCCCCTGGCGGGAAGGCGCGCCGGGCTGCACCTCGGGATCAAAATGAAAAGTGCGACTCTGATGCCCGGCATCAAAATCGAGTTTTAGTGTCATGTCATCTTCCCAATAGATTTTTATACGACCGGGGCGATGCATGATGGCAGGTGCACCGTAAGCACGACATTCATTGCCAACATCCATCTCGGGTCGCCAGTTCATGGCATATTCCCTTGCAGTCTCGTTTTCCGGGATATTGGCCAGGTCTCCGATTTGCGGGGTTACCATGCGCCAGCGCCAGTCTTCGGTAATGATACTGACCCAGATGCCGGTCAGATCAACAGGGGCACTGGCACGACCAGTTTGTGAAGATAGTTCTCCATCAGGAATTCCATCATTCAGGTCGCCTGGCAGAGATGAAGTAGATCCTGCATCGGGTTGTGCGTGAGCAAGAAAGGCAGCGCAGCTTAACAGGATGCTTAAGATGATTTTTTTCATAATCTTGTCCTAGTTCTGTGTGGTCAGGCTGTTATAAATAGCCGTAATGAATTCTTCTGAACTGGGTCCCCCACGAACACCGCCATATTCAGTGTCGTAGTCACGGGTAGGGCGCATCGCGATTATTTCCTGCAGATTGTTGCCCTCCTCAATCAGGGCCTCAATTCGCTGCATGACGATATACACCATGTTGCGATACTCAACGACATCAATTTCATCGCTTATGCGACCATGACCGGGTATGACGTAGGTGCCACCCTCGGCATCAGGGCCGGGTATGATGAGTTCAATGACAAAATTGAGGGCATCAACCAGACCTTTGACGTTGCCACCACGTTCGACATCAATATCGGGATATTGACGAGGGACATAAATGTCTCCGGTGCTGATAACATCTGATCGACGAAAATAAACAATGCTATCTCCGTCGGTATGCGCATTGGGCATGTGGTAGACAACAATACCTTCACCATTGAGATAGGTATCCTTGCTTTCAGTAAAATAGGTTGTTGTAAGATCAAGCCGTGGAATGTCGTGATCCGTCAGATAAAATCGGTTCAGTACATTTTCGTGTCCCAGCAGGGTTGCTCCACCCCCGGCGCCGGCTATTACTGTCACGGGATCCCCTCCACGTCTTCGGCCGCCCGCGCCCATAGAGGCAAGCATGGCATTGCCACTGATGTGATCTTCATCCAAATGGGTATTGATGACATAGATGACGGGTAAACCAGAATGCTCCCGAATGAGTTCCATCATACCCGGAATGGTTTCATCTGTTGGTGAATCAACAAAAACCACGCCGTCATTACCGATTTGCACGGTAACGTTAACGTCTGCACCCGATAGCATATAAACATTTCCCTGGACGTGCAGGAGTAATAAGTCATTATCCTGGGCAGACAATGAACTGGCTAAAAAGCACAACCCTGTCAGGAAGATGTATTTAATATTGAGTAACTTTTTCATAAGTAATCCTCGAGGAGTAGCTGCCTATTCACAATCCAGAAAACAGGTCAGATTGTCTCCAACCGGCGGTCCCAACTGATCACGAAATTCCGGGTACAGGGTTTCCGCACCGCCAAACATCCCTTCCAGTGGAATATGATAAAACTCTGCATTTTCCGTTCATAAATCATTTTCTCCGGGCACGTAGTGCG
>JAYPJO010000066.1:1044-1945 GCA_038128465.1 Gammaproteobacteria bacterium | reverse complement strand
ATAGGTGTTTCCACGGCATATTCGCAGTTGGTAGAGAGAATTCTAATGGCGGGGTTGGCTACCCAGTTATGACTTCTGAGTAATGGCTCGGTAAAAAATACCGGATCTTCAACCACGGTAACGACAGTAAGAATATTTTCATGGATATACCAGTACTCAGTCATGGTGCGCTCAGTGCTCGAAGGGACGCCATTGCGACGATGATAACTTTCCTTCATATGGGTGGTGTAAACAACCATCATGCCATTTTCAAAACGGGCGGTAGAAAAACCACTCCAGGTATGTGGCGCATCTGCCGGGGGGTGTTCGCGGCCGTCCAGCCAGATGGTTCGTGTCATGTTGGCAAAATTCATTCGGGTTTTAAAGGCAATGACCTGCTGTGTGCGTTCGTCAATGACACGCTCGACACGCATATGTGCCAGGCCGCGCATGGAATAATCAACACCATGCTGACGGCATTGCAATTCCGGCACTGTTGAAATGCGATTAGGATCCCAGCTTTGCGCACGTAAAAGACCTGCTTCATTCAAAGGCAGACCCGAGTAATCACCCAGTGGCGCGCCAGGAATCCGATCCGGCCCGTCTTCATGATAGAGCGGACTCCAGTCGCCAATAAAGTTTATTTCCTGAGCCAGTGCTGAATAACAGCTCAGAATCAATAAGGCACTACCCAAATATTTGACCAGTGTAAACGTTTTCATTTAGCCCCCCTTTGGAACTGTCAAACATAGTTTTATTGTGAATCACCTGACTTGTTACCAGCCTTCGTTTGTCACAAAACAATCCTGAGGGTTCCATTTGGAATCATCAGGTTCTTTCTTGAAGTTTCGGCTGACCACATAAGGTTGTTGAAGGTAAATCGGATCATCAACAATAACAACATCTATCAGCCAGGTAGTGC
>JAYPJO010000066.1:0-1034 GCA_038128465.1 Gammaproteobacteria bacterium | reverse complement strand
AATACATCTATATATTCAGTCACCGTGGCCTGATCGCTATGCGGTATGCCATTTTTTCTCAGGTATCCCGCAATCAGATTATCAGTTTTAATTTCCAGCGTGCTGACCTGAGCATTGGCAAAATTAACACCTAAACCAAACTGTCTTGGGCCTGTCTCGTAAGGACCGACCCATCGGGCCAGGCTATGTCCCTGTCTGGATGGCTCACCGGCAGGTACAGTATGATCAAAATGGAATAAACGGGTTTGCATGCCTTCATCGATTTCCATTTTCAGGGTCATGTCATCTTCCCAGCTGATTTTTAACCGACCTGGTTGATTCATGATGCCTGGCGCACCATAGGCGCGGCATTCATTGCCCACATCCATTTCAGGACGCCATGCCATGGCGATTTCTTTTGCAGCCTGGTTTTCAGGAATACTGGACGTGTCACCAATGGTTGGCGTCACCATGCGAGTGGGCCAGTCTTCGGTAATGATGGAAACCCAGGTGCCCGTCAAATCAATCGGTGCAGCTTCTCTTCCTTGTGCAGGGGCACCTTGTTGTTGCTGACCCAGGAATTGGGCAGTAGCCACTGCACTGCTTAAACTGATTAAAGCAACTGTTGATAAAAGTAATTTCTGTAATAAATTTTTCATTATGAGTAATCCTTATTCCTGAACCAGGCCCTGGTAGATTGCCGTTACAAATTCTTCATTGCTTGGACCACCACGATGGCCACCATATTCGGTGTCATAATCAAAGGTGGGATTTTCAGCCAGGATCTGATCAAGATTTAAACCCCGGTCAATCATGTCCTGAACCCGGTCCCGGACTATATACAGCATGTTGCGGTATTCAACGATGTCTATTTCATCGCCTATACGACCGTCTCCGGGTATGACATAAGTACCTCCTTCAGCAAACAGGTCTGGAACCATGATGGACAGGACCAATTGCATGGCATCGATTTCACCATCGATGGAACCACCACGTTCAATATCGATATCCGGGTATTGTCCGGGAATGTATATATTGCCAAGGCTTAACACATC
>JAYPJO010000065.1:0-10004 GCA_038128465.1 Gammaproteobacteria bacterium | reverse complement strand
CCGGTTACCGCCTTAAGAATTGACTGGCTATTGCGCTCGGCCATGCTGCGTTAAAAGGCTAATTTTATTCAGTCACTTACTCCTTGTAAGCTCCTTCATCAAATTACCCTTTTGCCTTGCCTGGCCTTTGCTCATTACGCCAGTAAAACTTTCTCGTGACGCTAAAACGTCTTTTCTGGCTATTGCGCTTGGTTATACTTCGTTGAAACTGGAAATTAACTCAGTTACATACTGCTTTGTATGCGCCTTCATTAATTTCCAGCTTCTCCTCGTCAAACCTTCGCTCATTACGCCAGTGGTTATCTATATTTAGAGAATTAATTTTTCTCATGATGATAAAGCACCTAGATATTGCGCCAGTTTTTTGGGTTTTAATTTAGGTTGGTTTTGAAAAAACTTTCTTCGGCTGCTTACTCTTTGTAAGCTCTATATAATTTTTTTCTTAAATCTGATTTTTATATGTCTTTGAGAATAGAACCCGTTTCAAGCAGTGAAGACATTGACCTGGTTTCTGTCATGGCGGCTGAAATTTGGGCTGAGTATTTTATACCGATTATCGGTAAGGCTCAGGTTGACTACATGCTTGAAAGATTTCAAAGCAGTATGGCTATAAAATCCCAGATAGATGAAGACTACGAATACTATCTGGCCAGCATTGATGGCAAAGAAGTTGGCTACACAGCCATTGTTCCTGACAGTAATAGCGACAGGATGATGCTCAGTAAAATTTACCTTAAAAGCTCGTTGCGAGGAAAAGGTGTGGGAGCAGCCTTGCTGGATTTTGTTGAAGGGAAATGTATCTCTGCTGACAAAAACACTTTATGGTTAACCGTTAATAAAAAAAATTCGGCTTCAATTTACTGGTACCAGGCACGGGATTTTAAGGTCGTAAATGAAACCAGGGCCGATATTGGTCATGGTTTTTATATGGACGATTACATCCTGGAAAAAAAGATCTGACCTGCATGAGGTCTAATTGGCTGCCAATTCTTTCTGATTTTCATCGTTCTCAGGGATATCTTCAGGAGTTTTGCCTCTTTGTCCGGGCATTTTCTGTTCCAGCTTGATGTTTGGCAGGAAGCAGGCGAGCAGGGCGCCACACAGGAATACCGGAATCAGGTAGATGAAGATAGGCGTGAGGGCATTGGCATAAGCATTGATAAAAATATCCTGCGCTGTTTCAGGCAGCATGCGCAGAATAGCAGGGGTAATGGATTCAACATTTTCAATCGGTAAATCGATATCTGGGGGCAATCTTTCGGCAAGCAGACCTGTCAGTCTTGAAGAAAATAACCCTCCCACGACAGCTATACCTATGGTGGCACCGATCTCACGGAAAAAGGAGTGTGAAGAGGTTGCAGTACCAACAGCGTCAAATGACACGGAGTTCTGCACAGCCAGAATTAAAATCTGGAAGATGCAGCCAACGCCTGCACCCATCATGAAAATATAGAAACAGACCCGGGCAACAGGCTGGCCGACCTGCAGGGTGGAGAACAGGTAAAGTGTAAATGCACAGATACACAGGCCAATGATCGGATATTTTTTATAATAACCACCCCTGGCCACTAACTGCCCGGTCAGGTTAATGGTGAAAATAATGCCAAGCATCATTGGAATCATCAGATAACCTGAAACAATCGCTGAATATCCATAAACCATCTGAAAATAAGTCGGCATGTAGGCGATAGTGGCAAACATGCCAATTCCTACCATCAGGCCGAGCAGGGTAGTGATATTGAAGGTCTGGTTATGGAACAGTGTGATCGGGATGATCGGGTCTTTGGCGCGGCTTTCGGCATAAAAAAAGCCTAATGCTGAGAACACGGTCAGCACGCCCAGGCCAAGTATCTGCGGCGAAAACCAGGGATATAAAATACCGCCCCAGGCCAGGAACAGGGTCAGGAAGCAGACTGACATGGCCATGCTGGCGGTACCGGCTATATCAAGTGTGAATGCTTTATTGGGCTTGACCAGATTCAGTCCTTTCCAGCAAATGGCAATGACGGCCAGGCCAATAGGCAGTTTTATCCAGAAGGTCCAGCGCCAGCTGACATAATCTGTGAGGTAGCCACCAATCAGTGGTCCGGTAATGGACGCAATGGCGAACATCATGCCGATAGGTGCCATGTATTTAGAACGTTCACGAATGGGTACCAGGTCAGCCAGAGTCGCTTGTGTCAGCACCAGTAATCCGCCTCCACCCAAACCCAGCACAGCACGCCACGCCAACAGCAGGCCGATGTTCTGGCTAAAGCCACCGAGCGTGGATGCTACTGTGAAAATACTCAGAGCTGTCAGCATCATTGATCGTCGACCCATCAGATCGCCGAGCTTGCCATATATTGGCATGGAAATGGTTGTCGCCAGGATATAGGCAGTAATGACCCAGGACATATAGGAAACACCATTGAGGTCGCCAACCATGGTTGGCAGGGCCGTGGAAATAATAGTTTGATCCAGTGCGCCCAGTAACATGCTGATCAGCAGGGATGCATATATCCATTTAAAGCCTTCTGGTGGCGTCCATTTCTGATGGGGTTCTGACATTAATTTTTCTTCTTTACAGGTAATAGCGGCAGGTACTGCAAAAAGTGACTGTCTAATGAAGTTGTTTCAGTTAAGCCACGAACAGGTCTTCTATAGAGAGATAACGCTCTCCGGTGTCATAAGAGAATACCAGCACGGTTGATCCATCAGGAATCTCTTCCATTTTTTGAGCAGTGGCTGCCAGGGTGGCTCCTGATGAAATACCAATAAAGATACCTTCTTCTTTTGTACAACGACGCGCCATGTCAAAGGCATCTTCTTCGGTAACAGCAATAATGCCATCGAGTATATCGGTATTCAGTACTTCCGGAATAAAACCAGCACCAATTCCCTGAATTCTGTGCAGGCCTTTTTCCATACCGGCAATAACCTGCGATTTGACTGGCTCCACGGCATAAACTTTCATGTCAGGAAATTTGCCCTTGAGAATTTCGGCGCAGCCCGTAATGTGACCACCGGTACCCACCCCGGTAATCAGATAATCAATACCGTCGGGGAAGTCAGTTAGAATTTCCTGAGCTGTGGTTTCACGGTGTACTGTGACATTGACCGGGTTGGTAAACTGAGAGGGCATCCAGGCATTATCGTATTCACTCATAAGCTCATTGGATTTTTCAATACACCCTCCCATACCAAGCTCTTTGGGGGTCAGCACCAGTTCGGCTCCCAGTGCCGCCATATAGCGGCGACGTTCAATCGACATGGATTCCGGCATGGTCAGGATAAGACGATAGCCTTTTACAGCAGCAACCATGGCCAATCCTATACCGGTATTACCAGATGTTGGTTCGATGATGACACTGTCTTTGGTCAGGGCGCCACTTTTTTCAGCATCTTCAATCATGGCCAGGGCAATACGGTCTTTGATACTACCGCCCGGGTTTGCGCGTTCAGCTTTCATCCAGACTTCAGCCTTGCTTCCAAGCACATGATTAAGACGAATATGCGGAGTATTGCCGATACTTTCCAGAACATTGTTGAATTTCATTAGGATTCCCCCTTGGGCAGCTTTGCACTGGTGTTTGCTTTTTAGCGAGGGAATATAGCATAGGGCATTTTTCAATTCGATATACGTATAGAAAAGATATCTGGCAGATACATTTTTACTGCACACTGTGCCTGTCTTTTTGGCTGCAATTACAGTAGGCTTTAGCGTTTTTTCGCCAGAGCAGAATTCGTTTGATATGTATTTAGCCATCAAGACCCTGCACATGACCTTTGCCCTGTTGAGTTTTACAGGCTTTTTATTTCGTTCTTATTTGATGGTGATAGATTCGAAGTGGCTGAATCACAAAGCTGTGTTGTTAATCCCACACCTGGTTGACGGCATGTTTCTGTTAAGTGGTTTCTGGATGGCTTTTATGGTTAATTTTGGATTGTTTAACCAGCCCTGGTTAAGCATGAAGGTCCTACTGCTGATGTTCTACCTGTTTTTTGTCGGCGTTACCCTGAGTCGGGGCAGAACCAAACCTATTCGAATTGCTTCATTCTTTGCTGGTTTATTTACCTTTATCTATATTGTTGGCATTGCAATAAATAAAACACCACTCAGCTGGTTTGTATTATTATGAACAAACAATGGACAGCTATTTACTGTTAAAAAGCATTCACACCTCATGTGTTCTTCTGAGCATTAGTGGTTTTTTATTGCGTGGCTACTGGATGTTTACAGGTTCACCCCTTTCCCACATAAAACCGGTAAAAATACTGCCTCATGTTGTGGACACCATTCTCTTACTAAGCGCTCTGGGACTGCTATACATACTTGGTTTTGGCCTGTTAAGACAAAACTGGCTAGTACACAAAATAACGCTTTTGCTGGTTTATATTGTGCTGGGCATGATTGCTCTGGGTGATAAATATCCCATGAAAAAAAAGGTTGCAGCATTTGTAGGTGCTGTAATGGTGTTTGTTTATATCGTCGGTATAGCTATTACCAAGACTGCTCTAAGCTGGCTATTCTATATTCTCTGAATTGACTGACTGACGGTCATAAACTCGCAATAATTCAACAGGCGCACTGAGAGCCCGCGGCTGAATATATAAATTCACACTGAGTTGCTGACCATCTTCACTGAGACTGTAAGTCTCTTCGGTGAAGCCACCATCTCTTGGGCGTGCTTCAACAATAAGCAGGTCATCTTCCCAGTGAGCGAAGGAAAAATCTTCGACCTCGTTTAGCCCGCTTAGACTGACCCGATTGCCACGATTATCCAGATAAACAGGACGATTGAATTCACCATATTGAAAAAGGTATTCATTTTCATCCAGAGATATTTCCAGAGTCAGTTCATAAGAGATGAAATCATACAGTTCCTGCTCAGCTGGCCCGCCGCGATAGAACTCTCTGTCACGACTGAAAAAGCCCTTGGTGGGATTGGCCCCGGATGCAACCAGAGCTATTTCAACTTTATCATCAGTGACATCGCTGAGTTCTTCATTGATGAACCAGCTGCCAGCCAGGTAAGCTGACTGTGCATAAGCAGAGATGCAGAATAACAGGTTGAAAAATATTGTCAGGCTGGCCGTTTTGAGCATGAACAAAGTTTAGAAGTTTTTTATGCTCAGTACCAGAGTGATAAAGTGGTAAAACAATCTCCCCGGACTATTATTAAGGCTTTGCTTGCAATCATTATCATCCGGAATCAAACTCGACCCATCAGCGGTTAATTAGAGGTTCCTTAAAGTTATTCATGAAATCCCCGGAGAATTCAGAAAGTTTTTTATCCAGAAACTTACAGGCAGCCCTGACAACATTTATTGAAAATGAAAAACTGCCATCCGAATATATCCAGACTGTTGCACAAGGGTTTGTACCATTGACTCAGGATATAACTGAAAGAGCTTCCTTGAAGCCGGGACCCTTTATCCTGGGAATCCATGGCTGTCAGGGTAGTGGTAAATCCACTCTGGCTGCGCTCTTAGTTATTTTGTTCAGAGAAATACACGCTCTTAACAGTATCAATTTATCTCTCGATGACTTTTATCTGACCCGTGCAGAGCGAGAAGAGCTTGCAAACAGAGTTCACCCTTTATTTATTACCCGTGGTGTCCCCGGCACCCATGATGTCAGTCTGGCCATGCAAACTCTCCAGTCTCTAGGGCAATCCGGTTTAACGGCGATTCCACGTTTTGACAAGTCTATTGATGACCGTGTGCCTGAATCTGAATGGGGCCGGGTTGAGACACCGGTTGATATCATTATTCTGGAAGGATGGTGCCTGGGTATAAGCCCTCAGCGGGCGGAAGATATGCTTGCAGCGATTAATGATTTTGAGGCGAAAGAAGATGATGGTACCTGGCGCAGCTATGTAAACAAGCGCCTGGAACACGAGTATCAGGAATTATTTGCCAGACTGGACATGCTGGTGATGCTGAAAGCCCCGGATTTTTCACATGTATTACAGTGGCGAACTCTGCAGGAAGAAAAATTACGGGAGAAAAATAAAGGCAGTACTGATAAGACGATGAACCAGCAGCAACTGGTACGATTTATATCTCACTATGAACGTTTGACACGCCACGCACTGATTACACTTCCAGACATTGCCGATGTGGTGTTTTTATTAAATGACAGTCAAGGTATTGAAGCCAGGATAAAAGGCTAACCACTACCATCTGGAGTAATGGAGTGAAAGTAATAAATTAATAAAAGTAATAAGTCGCAGAAAAACCGGAAATAAACCAAACAGCCAGTAGATTCCAGTTACGGCTTTTCTAGAAAGGCAGCATGACTTCATCAAGTGCGTCGAAATCTTCAGTCATGGCTGTATCACCGGCATCAATTCCATTATTACTCAAAATGAACGCAACGGTGGCGATATATTCTTCAACCCGCAGGAACTTGCCATTACCTTCAGGCATTTCCTCCCAGGTGAAGCGGGCCAGTTCTCCCAGGCTCTTACCGCCCCATTTCATTTCAAAAAAGAAGCCCTTAATAGGGGTGGCAAACTGACCATTATCCAGATTGGTGCCATGACAAATCTGGCAGTGCTGAACATAGAGATCCCTACCCAGGTCAACCTGCTCAGCTGTGAAGTTGATATCCTGAGCCAATCCAGTGCTGCTGAGGATAAGTAAAAATACTGCTAAAACTGATTTTTTCATAAGTCCGAATCTTGCATTTCATCAATAGGGCTAATTTTGCAGGCGCGAGTTTATCACAACTTTAGTGAGTTCACCTGCTACGGACTTAAGCGTATCAGGTTTTTTTGAACAGGGGCTGAATGAGGCGTCGATAAGCCAGGGCAAAACCGCTCCATACCATCAGTAGTGACAGTAAAGACACCAGTCCGGCTACGGTTTGCCCCCAGATGCCAAGGACTTCTCCGGTATGCAGGAAGCGAATAATACTGCGGGTTTGCTGACCGGGGCTGTTATCTGAAAAGTCACGTATGGCCAGTTGATTGCCGGTATGCCTGTCCAGGGACAGGGTATGCTGTTTCTGGGGCTGTCCGCCAAGGCTCTGGTTGATGGAAAAATCCACGTTGCCGGCATTGCCAGCAGGCAGGGATATGGATATAGATTGCCAGTCAGCAAACTGTTGGTCGGCAATCTGGCGGGCATTGACCAGCAACTCATCCAGGCTTAAATATTCCAGTGTCGGGAGGGGGGCAATGCTTTCGGCCTGACCTTGATTGGCACGAGGGCGTCCCCGTTGCGGAGGTTCTTCACCATAGACCTGGTAAACCAGGTTATTGGCCCAGCTGTAATTAAAGACGGTGGCAGTTGCTACAACCACGGCCAGAGGAATGGCACACCAGATCCCGAAAACATGGTGCCAGTTAAAGTCACGTGCCTTGCTGCTGGGCGGGCGTCGGTAGAGTTTCAGCCTGACTCTGAACAGTGCCCATTGCCATATTCTGGGCAACCAGAGATAGATGCCGCTGAGAATTAAAAAGAGAAAGACCAGATTACTGGCGCCTGTGATAGCTCTGGCGGTTGTGCGACTTTCGCCGGTGGCATTGAACCAGCGATGCCAGCCGGTCATGGTGCTGAAAAAGCTTTCCAGACCCGCTGAGCCGACATGCATTTCTTCACCGGTGTAGGGGTTGACCTGTTGTCCGCCACTGCGCCCGGCACGCAGGCTGATTGGTGCACCCGGATGGTTAATGACGACGGCTGTTGTAGGGTTGAAATCAGGCTGGCGGTACTGGCTCAGTTCTATTAATTCTACCAGCGGCAGGGTTTGGGGTAACTGTTCTTCCGGTGGCAGGTAGTCAGCACGGGCAAACCAGTTTTCAATCTGGCGTTCATAGGTAAGCAGAACACCTGTGAACGACATCATCAATATAACCAGCCCGGCCAGTCCACCGCTGATTAAATGTACCCAAAAGATGGTTTTTCTGAACATGATCTTTATTGGTATCTGGAAATTATGAAAATAATAATACAAATGATAATTATTCTCAAAATATAAAATATGTCGATGAAGGTTCAGGTTGAATTTCTTTTGTTACTTTTGTAAATGTATAGGGGTGCGTACTTTAATTCGGAGCACGCGGTAAATACGTCCCTGTACGCTCGGCCTCGGCATCCCTTCCTCGGACGGCCCTCATTAATGTACATTTCCCCACCACGCGTCTCAAAACTAAAATCAAACCAAGCTATTACTAATATTTCTACTTTTTCAGGTAGCGGTGATGCAAGCATCTGGGCTTTTTGTTGACAAACTAACGGTACATAAAGTTGGACATGAAATATGAAAAAAGCATGGGTATGTGGCTTTTGCTCTGTCCTGATTTTGGGCTATCGGCTACAATTCAGCTTCGAAAATCATGACAGACTGGAATTGATATGAAAAAGGTGTTGATTGGATTGGGTGAAGGGCTTGAAGAGAATCTTGGTGAAGTTGGCGATGCCCTGGAAGAAGGTCTGCAGGGGTTAGGCGATATATTTGGAAATTGAGCTATTTATAACGGTTCTGGAAGCATAATTTTTGGAAAGTAATAATTCACGCATCTGGCTAGATCTGACGGTAGCCTTTGTACTTGTCGCACTGTTGGTTGGTGGTGGCATGTTGATCTATCGTCTTAATTTTGATGCTATGGAAGTGGAGATTGATGATTCTCTGGCTCAACTTGGCCAGGAAATATCCACCCAGCAAGGCTGCATTGCTTGCCATACTGTGGATGGCAGTCTGGGGGTAGGTCCGAGTTGGCTGGGCATGTTCGGCAGAATAGAGACTCTGGAAGATGGCAGCACTATAGTTGTTGATGATGAATATTTCCGTGAATCCATTCGTTATGCCAAGCGTAGGATGGTGGCGGGCTATCCCAATGTTATGCCAAGTTACTGGATGGAAGACCAGGAAATAGATGCCTTGCTGGCATTTGCCCGCCAATTGTCTCAGTAAAACTTAGGCAGCATCTTTTTTACCCTTTACAGTTTAGTTTCCTGCTACAGCACTTTCATAAGCCAGTAACATTTTTTTGCGGGTAGAACCCCAGCGATATTCACCGCTTTCCCCAATTTTATGAATAACCCGGTGGCAGGGTATCAGATAGGCAATCCTGTTGCGTGCTATTGCGGAAGCCGCTGCCCGGGTCGCTGCAGAATTTCCGGCTGTTTTTGCCAGTGTTTCATAACTGCTAACCTTACCAAATGGAATGCTTAAGAGAGCCTGCCAAACCTGTAATTGAAAAGGAGTGCCACGCAGCAAGAGTTGAATTTCTTGCGCAGCATTCTGGTAGAAAATTTGCTGGTGAACAACTTCAGTAAGTGCCTGTTCATGCTGTAGCTGTGCCAGAGACCATTCTTTTTTAAAAGAGGACTCGGTAGCAGCTTTGTCACCGGTAATAAAACTGATGTGACAGATGCCCCTGTCAGTGACAGCCAGCAGGTATTCACCCAGTGGGGAGTGATGGAATCCATAACTGATCAGCAGATTCTTACCTGCCTGTCGGTATTGCGACGGGGTGATGGCCTGCGTGCTAACAAAAAGTTCATGACTGCGCCCGCCGCCCGACAGACCCACCTGATAAGCGGCATCCAGGGTGCTATAGCCTTGATCCAGCAGTACTTTCATATGTTCACGGGTAAGAAACTGCAAAAAGCGTTTGGGACTGATTCCCACCCAGTCAACAAACAGGCGCTGGAAATAGGATTCACTCAGACCGATATGGCTGGCTATATCACGTAAAGCAGGTTGCTCGGTATGATGCTCGAGCAAAAAATTGATAGCAGCTTCGATTAAGAGGTAATGTTGTGATTGGGTATCAGCTCTGGGCATGGGGAAAATCTACCTGCATGCACAATAACATGAAATCCGTTTCGTGCGAAATTTTACATTCCGAAATCCCGCCTTGTATTGAATGCTGTTACACCCTTATCTGCCTTCGCTCTTCCTTCGGCTCAAGTTCTGCGCTGCGAAACTCAAGGCTTTGCCCTTCAGACAGCCCATGCTTGTTTCAGAACTTGATTGAAGGAAAAAACAGCTCAATGGCAGCTAACGG
>JAYPJO010000064.1:4732-10032 GCA_038128465.1 Gammaproteobacteria bacterium | reverse complement strand
GGCTATGGGCGTATCTTTGGTAATTCATCCGGAAAACCCTTATTGTCCAACCTCGCATGCCAATGTGCGGTTTTTTATTGCTGAAAAAGAAGGCATTAAGCCGGTCTGGTGGTTTGGTGGCGGTTATGACCTTACACCTTATTATGCTTTTGATGAAGATTGTCTGCATTGGCATCAGCCGGCCAAAAACTGTTGCGAGCCATTTGGAGACACTGTCTATGCGGATTATAAAAAATGGTGTGATGAATATTTTTATTTACCTCACCGTAAAGAAACCCGTGGCGTTGGCGGGTTATTTTTCGATGATCTTAACCATTGGGATTTTGAGAAATGCTTTGCTTTCATGCAGGCTGTTGGCAACTCTTATCTGGATGCTTATGTGCCTATTCTGGAACGTCGAAAAGACACCCCTTACACAGAGGCAGAACAATTTTTTCAGGAATATCGCCGGGGCCGTTATGCAGAATTTAATCTGGTCATAGATAGAGGAACAATATTTGGCTTGCAGTCAGGCGTTGGCCGTATTGAATCTATCCTTATGTCTTTGCCGCCAAAAGTGCGCTGGATATATGACTGGCATCCTGAACCTGGCTCCCCTGAAGAAAAACTATATACTGACTACCTGAAACCCAGAGACTGGGTATAGTACAGCCTGTCCTGCATGGCTATGCTATACCGACGCTAAATAAAAATTGAGACAGGAGTCAGATTTGGACAAATATGCTGTTATGGGCAATCCCATAGAGCACAGCCGTTCTCCATTAATCCACAGCATTTTTGCTGAGCAAACCCAACAGCAACTTTCCTATGTGGCCATTCTGGTTGAGCCTGAAAGCTTTGAACAAAAAGTTGTCAGATTTTTTGATGATGGCGGAAAGGGCCTGAATATAACCGTGCCATTTAAACAGAAAGCCTGGGCACTGGCGGATGTGCTAAGCCAGGATGCCAAGCTCGCAGGAGCTGTTAATACGTTATTCAGAGATCAGGCAGGTAAGCTGCATGGCCATAATACCGATGGTCTGGGCCTGGTGCGTGACATCAAACATAATCACGGAGAAAAACTTGCAGGAAAAAAACTGCTGATTCTTGGTGCTGGAGGTGCTGCCAGGGGCGTCTTGCCGCCCTTGCTGCGTGAGCAGCCAGAGAATATTTGTATTGCGAACCGCACCAGAAGCAAGGCAGAAGACCTCGCGGCCATATTTAAAGAGCATGGCGAAGTAAGGGCATGTGGGCTCGATGAACTTGAGCATCATGACGGCGGGACGGTTGACTGGATTATTAATGCCAGTTCTGCCAGTTTGCAGGGGGAATTACCCCAGATTTCAACCGGATTGTTAAGTCAAACAACTGCCTGCTATGACCTGATGTATGCGCAAAATGCTCACACAGAGACAGTATTTTGTCAGTGGGCAAGCCAGGCAGGGGTGAGCAGGGTGATGGATGGAACAGGGATGCTGGTTGAGCAGGCAGCAGAGGCCTTTATACTGTGGCGGGGAGTAAGGCCCTCAACAGGAGATGTTATCAGACAAATAACACAGGGCGTTTAGCCCTGCTGGTTATGTCCGGCCTTTAGCCGGGCATAGTGTTTTGCGCTGTATACCAGAAAGTCCAGCTCGCTTTTTTTCAGTTCCCTGACGCGTTTAGCCGGAGAGCCGACATAAAGCCCGCCTTTCTCCAGAGTTTTTCCTGGTGAGACCAAGCTGCCGGCACCGATAATCACATCTGCTTCCACCACTGCACCATCGAGAACAATAGCACCCATACCGACCAGAACCCGGTCATTAATAGTACAGCCATGCAGAACCGCCTTGTGCCCGATTGTGACGTCATTGCCAATCGATGTGGCGTAGCCATCGGGCGGAGAAGAATCAGGAGAGGTAGCATGTATAACAGATCCATCCTGAATATTGGTTCGTTCTCCTATGCTGATGTCATGGACATCGCCGCGGATGACTGCCAGCGGCCAGACTGATGACTCTGCGCCAATAGAAACACGGCCAATCACAATTGCGCTGCTATCTATAAAGGCGCTTTCAGCAATTTGTGGTGAGAATTCCAGATAATTTCGGATCGACATTTTTTTATCTCGAAATACAGAAAACTTTTATTATGCCACGACGTAATTAAGGCGGTTACAGCCAGCAATTTTACAGCAGCTTGCCAGGAAAACACCTTCAATTCAGGGTATTTCCTGAAATCGCAAGGGAAAGGCGGCAAGCCAGTATTAGCGCTTAATGGTGCTGATAGGGCTGGAGGCGTGGCAGGCCAGACCTAGCCGCCAAGTGTATAAACGACGGTAACGGCTATAATGAACAGCAGGGCAAGAATCGCGAAAGCATCAGCATCAGTATCATCAGCCGGGGTAGCTTCATTGGCATGAAGCTCTGTGTTTGTAACTTTATTTTCAACAGAATCATCGTTGTCCGGAATGCCTTGCATAGTTATCTCTTTTTTACTCTCCAATTTAACTGGGCGCGAAGTTTACCACTCAATGGCATGGCTGAGAAAGTAAAACCTAATTAGAAAGGCTTTATTCTGCGTGACATCAGGGTCAACAAATTACTGCTCAGGACCAGGCTGACAATCAATACGGCCAGCGCCATGGAAAACCACTGCAGCGCATAGGAAAAATTCTGGCTGGTATCCGCGGTCACTGCCGGCCAGTGCCGGACCAGAACGCCGGGCTGGTCTTCGCCCAGGCGTACAACGTAAGGAAACAGTGGCGAATCAAAGTAAGGTGCCAGTTCATCTGTGTTGAGATAGCGGGCGATCAGGGGCCAGCTGACATTTTCAAAATCGTTGGTCCTGGCAGCCTCTTTCTCAGTGGGGACATAAATTTGACCCTGCAATTCAAGTTCAGCAGAAAATGCCGGCAAGGCTGCGGCCAGCTCCTCTTCGAAACTGATGCCACTCCAACCACGGCTTACCATTACAAGCATATCCAGCGCAGATACCCGGAAGGGTGTAACTATCTCAAACCCAAGTTGATCTTCGTGACTTTGATAGATAAGAAAAATTGAGCGTTCATTCAGGTACTGGCCGATCAGCTGTACCTGGCGGTTCTGGTGTTGCAGGGTATCGAACTCAAGCCCGGCAACAGGAATGTTTTCAATTGGGGTTGCCTGTTGCTCGCTGAGCTCCTGAAAAGACTCCTGCAGCTGTATTTTTTCCTGTGCACGACTTAACTGCCATACCCCCAACCGAACCAATCCCGAGGCGCAAAGTATGACGAAGGCAAGGATCACCCAGTTGATCCGGATATTCAACTCACCGACTGTGATGGTTTTATGTGCCATGTGATTATTTGCAGGTATTAAATCGGGCTGTAAGACCTAAAAAAACAGAAGCCGGTCGATTATGATTGCGAAAAACACGACTGGCAGATAAATAATTGAATAGCGAAATACTCTTTTTGCCTGTTTGATCTCCGGCCTTAAATAAAAAAGCACGGACAGGTATATAAAATAAAGGCTAGCGAACAGGGTTATCAAAAAATAAATCAGTCCAGCATGGCCATAGAAATACAGACAGGCGCATGCAGGCAGAATCAGCACGGCATTATATAAAACCTGCTGCGAGGTTTTGACGCCAGAATCATCATCCCAGGACAGCATCTTGAACCCTCCGCTCAGGTAGTCCTTGCGGTAGATCCAGGAAATGGCAAAAAAGTGCGGCATTTGCCATATAAACAGAATAAGAAAAAAAATCACGGCGGGTAACGACAGCGATCCTGATGCTGCCGTGCTGCCCAGAACAACAGGAATTGCGCCTGGCACAGCGCCAACCCAGGTGTTTACGGGGGACCTTTTTTTAAGCGGCGTATATATAAAGAGATAGCTGCTCCAGGAAATGAAGCTTAAATACAATGTGAGCGGGTTTACGAGTGCAGCAAGAATAATGAAGCCCAGGACTGAGATGAAAAGCCCAAATACCAGGGCGTGGTTTGGCGTAATTCGTTTACAGGGCAATGGGCGCATTTGCGTCCTCAGCATCAATGTATCTGCATCCAGTTCCAGCCATTGGTTTAAGGTATTTGCACCGCCGCCGACAAAAAATATTCCAATAAGTGCCCACAGCAATGTCAGATATGAAGCCTGCTCATTAAAGCTGATATAAAAGCCCATACAAACGGAGACCAGGACTAAGATCAGCAGGCGAAACTTGATCAATTCCAGATAGATTGCCAGAAGAAGAGAGGGATGATGTGGGGCGATTGCTGAATTAGCTTTCATAGTTAAGTCCTGAACCGCCGGTATTCTACCAGCGTAGATATCAGCATGCGACTATTTCCCAAGCTTATAGCAATGCCTGGCCAAAAATATTTACCGCTTTTTAAAGAAGAGCGATAGCTGGCGAAAATTGGCATATAATCAACCTCCGCCAAAACAGGTAAATGACGCACCAGCAATATAAGATAAGAGGCTTTTATTTGTGACAAATCAATTTTTTGGATATTTCCTGATTGTAATATCGGCATTGCTGTATTTATTGAGTGGCGCTGCCCTGTTGGCGATGGTTTATGCCTTCACGGTAAACACCACAATTGCCGCTGTAGAGTCTGCTTTTGGGTCGCTGGTAATCAGTTTCATTTTTTTTGCCATGGCCAAGCGGGTATTCCGGGCCGGAAAAAGTAGAATAAAGCCTGATGCAGATACAGGGGCAATAAATCAGAAATAACTGAGGTGGCGGTTCCTGCCTAAAGTTGATTTTGAGGAAATTGAAGACCAGAAGGGCAAGAATCAAAAATTCTGCGGAGTGGGCCTGATTGGCTGCAGGTGAAGAGCTTGCCTTGTTTGAGGTGTTGTTATAGGATGCGCGCAATTATTTTTGGGATAGCTATTTGGCGGAGAGTTTTGCCAGGTAAGAGATGATATCAAAGGGTCCCTGCGATGAGTTTTACCTAAAGCTGGGTTTTTTATTTCAGACGCTTTATAAAAAGATGGTTTTCCCAAAGTTTCGTTTTATATCCTGCGCTTGAGCGCCTTTAATCGTGCAACATGTTTGTTGTGGGAGCGTGTGTTCTGCTATCATTGCCGGGTTTTAAGGTTAGACAGAATTTGCAGGTTTTAAAGATTTACTGAGTTAAAAAAGGGATAGGAATTTATGCCGTTTATCATTGTGATATTTCTTTTAATTGTAGTTACGATTGCGTTTCATTTCCTCAGCCCTTGGTGGTTCACGCCAATTGCCTCAAACTGGGGCGGCATTGATCAGACCATTAATACTACATTTTGGGTTACCGGCTTTGTTTTTGTGGCGGTAAACCTGTTCATGGCCTATGCAGTTTACCGGTATCGCTA
>JAYPJO010000064.1:0-4722 GCA_038128465.1 Gammaproteobacteria bacterium | reverse complement strand
TTCCAAATATGAGCCTGAAAACAAAAAGCTGGAATTATGGCTGACCGGTCTCACTTCTATCGGCGTCGCGGCCCTGTTGACCCCTGGCCTGTTTGTCTGGGCTGATTTTGTAACTGTGCCAGAAGAAGCGCATGAAGTTGAGGTTGTTGGCCAGCAATGGCAGTGGAGCTTTAGATACCCTGGTGCTGACGGTCAGCTTGGCGCGGCTGATGCTGCCAACATAACGCCTGAAAATCCGTTTGGCATGGATCCAGACGACCCCTTTGGCCAGGATGACATTCTGGTTTCCAGCCAGGAAATGCACCTCCCCATCGATCGTCCTGTAAAAATCCTGCTGCGCTCCAAAGATGTTTTGCACGATTATGCCGTCGCCCAGTTCAGGGTAAAAATGGACATGGTTCCCGGTGCCGTGAGTTATATGTGGCTGACGCCAAACCTGGCTGGCACCTACGATATTTTGTGTGAAGAGCATTGTGGATTAGGCCACTTTGTGATGAGGGGGTCAGTAGTCGTTGAAGATGAAGACAGCTACAACGCCTGGCTAGACAGCCAGATGACCTATGCACAAATAAATGCCCAGGCGGCAGGTAATGCTCAGGCGGGACAGGCTCTTTATGCCGTTTGTACTGCCTGTCATGGCGCCAATGGCGAGGGCAATCAGGCTTTGAATGCGCCGAGCCTGACCGGTTTGGAGCCCTGGTATATAAGAAGACAGATTAATTATTACAAGACGGGCGTTCGTGGCACGGCAGATGACCCGATTGGCATGACCATGACGCCAATGGCCAATGTGCTTGTCGACGACGCGGCCATCAATAATGTTGCCGCCTATATCGACACCTTGCCGGATGCCTCCCCGGAAATTACTGTAACAGGAGATGTTGAAAATGGCAGAAGGCTGTATGAGCCTGTATGTGGCGTTTGCCACAGCCCAAATGGCGAAGGTATTTGGGCAGTCAACGCCCCGGCACTTGCCGGCATGAGCGACTGGTACCTTGTCCGGCAGTTGCAGAATTTCAAATCTGGTTTGCGTGGAGCTCACCCGAATGATGAATACGGTTTCCAGATGACATCTATGGTTAGCGCCTTGAAAGACGATGAGGCCATTAATGATGTCGTATCTTACATAAATACTTTAAGGTAAGCGCAATACGCGAGATAGACGAAAGATTAGTAATTAGAAGCTTAAGTAAGAGCTTAATGTACAAAGTTAGAGAACTAAAGATTAGACCAAGAAGCAGTTAATTTAGGAGAGTTATCAAGATGGCTTATATCCCCATAGCGGACCAACCAAGCGAACTCCATGATCCACATACGTTTATAACCAAGTATGTATGGAGCCAGGATCACAAAGTGATCGCCATCCAGTATGGGGGCACGGCAATTGCCGTTGGCCTTGTTGCGTTAGTTTTGTCTGCCTTGATGCGTTTGCAGCTTGGTTACCCTGACACCTTTTCCTTTATCGATCCAGCAGACTATTACCAGTTTGTGACCATGCATGGCATGATCATGGTGGTTTACCTGCTTACTGCCCTGTTTTTGGGGGGCTTCGGTAACTACCTGATTCCCTTGCAGATAGGAGCCAGGGATATGGTTTTTCCCTTTCTTAACATGCTGAGCTTCTGGTTCTATTTGCTCTCAGTGATAATTTTGATGGCAAGTTTTTTTGTTTCCGGCGGACCAACCGGCGCCGGCTGGACCCTCAGGCTATTACCCGAGGGACCCCTGGTGCTGATATGGGGATTATCCTGATGCTGGTTTCGCTAGCCGTTTTTATCGTTGCCTTTACCATGGGCGGGCTGAATTACGTCACCACTGTATTGCAGGCCAGAACACACGGCATGACTCTGATGAGAATGCCATTATCAATCTGGGGAATATTTGTGGCAACGGTTTTAGGCCTGTTTGCTTTCCCTGCACTGTTTGTCAGTTGCGTTATGATGGCCTTTGACAAACTGATCGGCACCAGCTTCTTTATGCCGGCGGTTTTGTCGTTAGGTGAGACACTGGATACTGCTGGTGGTAGCCCGGTGCTGTTCCAGCACTTGTTCTGGTTTTTTGGTCACCCCGAAGTATATATTGTTGCCTTGCCTGCTTTTGGCCTGGTCTCTGACGTGCTGAGCTGTCACGCCCGTAAAAACATCTTTGGTTATCGCATGATGGTCTGGGCGATTATCATCATTGGCGGACTGAGCTTTATAGTATGGGCTCATCATATGTATGTCAGTGGCATGAACCCTTATTTTGGCTTTTTCTTTGCCTTCACAACGCTGATTATTGCCGTGCCCACAGCGATCAAAGTTTATAACTGGGTGTTGACCCTCTGGGAGGGGAACATTCGTCTGACAGTGCCAATGCTCTTCGCCATGGGCTTTATTTTCACCTTTATTCATGGCGGCTTAACAGGTATTTTCCTGGGGAATGTGACAGTTGACCTGCCATTATCGGATACTTATTTTGTAGTGGCGCACTTTCATATGGTAATGGGCGTTTCGCCGGTGCTGGTGTTATTTGCTTCTATCTATCATTGGTACCCGAAAATGAGCGGAAAAATGTTTAACGTAACTATGGGCAAGATTCATTTCTGGGCGACCTTCCTTGGCACCTATGCTATATATTTACCAATGCACTATCTGGGTTTCCTGGGCGTGCCAAGGCGCTATTATGCGATGGGCAATACGGACTTTATTCCGGATTCTGCTCAGGCGCTTAATGCCAACATTACTCAGGCGGCTATATTTGTTGGTGTAGTCCAGATAATCTTTTTCATCAATATATTCTGGAGCCTGAAGTTCGGTAAAAAAGCTGATCCAAACCCATGGGAAGCGACTACACTTGAGTGGCAGACGCCAGATAACCCGCCTGCACATGGTAACTGGGGTGAAAAACTGCCAGTGGTTTATCGCTGGGCTTATGAATACAGCGTACCTGGCGCGAAAGACGATTTTATTCCACAGTCTGTTGCCCCGGAAGATGTCGTTATGAATGAAGGCGCGGGACCTTATGTAGACAGGAGTGAGGAGCACTAGAGATGAATCTCTTTCGTGCCATTCTTGAAAAACCCTGGAAGCAGCAAACTGCTTCCGGGCTGCCTGCAGCCGATGACATTAACCTTATAACGCCACCGCAAAAAATAGCGCTGTTATTTTTTCTGGCAGTTGTCTCTGTCATGTTTGGGCTTTTTATTACTGCCTATTTTATCAGGATGGAGCTGGACGACTGGCGGCCAATGCCAGAGCCAGTTATGTTGTGGCTAAATACTTTTGTGCTGTTTTTAAGCAGTGTTGTGTTGCAGTGGACTCACAATATGCTTAAGAAAGACATGACAAAACAGTTCAGAGTCGGATTGATTTTAGGGGCGATTCTCACCCTGGGTTTTGTATATGGTCAGGTTACGGTCTGGGGGCAGATGCAAAGCGAGGGTTATTTTTTATACAACAATCCGGCAAACGCATTTTTCTATGTGTTAACAGGAATTCACGCCATACATTTACTGGGTGGCCTGTTTGTGTGGACCAAGGTGATTTTTAAATTCTGGTCTGGCGCAGAGTTTGAAGAGTTGAGATTGAGCACAGAGTTATGTGCTTTATACTGGCACTTTCTGCTTCTGGTCTGGTTGGTTCTATTCGCATTAATCTCTTATACCTGAGGCAAATTTCTATTTAGGATAATTGGAAAGACTTATGAGTGAACAAGCGTTAAATAATAAAGGCCATATCCAAAACATCGTAGACGACTGGAGCGCCGACAAACAGGCCTATCAGGTGCCCTGGGGCAAGTTGATGATGTGGATATTCCTGGTCAGTGATACCTT
This sequence comes from Gammaproteobacteria bacterium, assembly GCA_038128465.1. GTDB lineage: Bacteria > Pseudomonadota > Gammaproteobacteria > Pseudomonadales > Pseudohongiellaceae > UBA5109. The sequence goes on along the minus strand of JAYPJO010000064.1, from coordinate 908 downwards.
TATCTTCAGTTGCTTCCTGGTAGGTTATATGAACGTCAGGTGGACAGCTACTGAGCCCTGGCCTTATCCAAGTGAAGTGTTTGCATTAGAGCTGTTTGGCCAGAATATTCCACTGATTCTGATTGCGATTATGACCTTCATCTTGATTACGAGTAGTGGCACCATGGCTCTAGCTGTGCGTTATGCGCATTTCAGGGACAAGAAAAAAATTGCCATGTTCATGCTCATTACTGCGTTATTTGGAGCCAGCTTCGTTGGCATGCAGGCTTTTGAGTGGTCCAAGTTAATTGCTGAAGGGGTCAGACCATGGGCCAATCCATTTGGCGCTCATCAGTTTGGCTCGGTCTTTTTCATGGTGACAGGCTTCCATGGATTCCACGTTTCTATCGGTGTTATTTATCTGTTGATTGTTGCTTTTAAAATCAACAGGGGTGATTACGACAAAAAAGATAACTATGACATTGTCGAAATTACCGGTTTGTACTGGCACTTTGTTGACCTGGTTTGGGTATTTATTTTTGCATTTTTCTATTTATGGTAGGTAGCGGATTATGAGCGAAGGCGTTATTGAAAATAATGAAAACGTAGGCGGCAATGCAGATCATTCTGATGATCAGCAGCATCCTATTGGTGTTTATCTAAAAGTCTGGATCCTGCTTTTCGTCCTCAGCACACTTTCATACATGGTGGATTATTTTGATTTTCAGGGCCTGCTAAGGTGGTCACTGATCATAATCTTTATGCTGTTAAAAGCCGGGTTTATTATCGCAATTTTCATGCATGTTATGTGGGAAAGAATGACCCTGATTACTACCATACTGGGGCCACCCGTTGTGTTGCTTTTGCTTATAGGTTTCATGGCATCAGAAGGTGATTATGTCTTCGGCACCAGGGTTGATTATCTTGGT
>JAYPJO010000063.1:0-10102 GCA_038128465.1 Gammaproteobacteria bacterium | reverse complement strand
AGGCAGGGATGCCGAGGCCGAGCGTACAGGGATGTATTTACAGCGTGCTCCGAATTAACTTACGTTCTCCCTAAATACCTGTAAAAATAACAGAAGAAATTCAAACCAAGCCACTACTAAAATGATCTGCGGATTCAAACGGACTGACTTTTTATAGTAGAATAGCCGGCTTCGTTTTTTGCTATCAGGCTACTCATTCAGTGATCCAGATCGGGCCATACACGCTAAACTCCAGGGTTGTCCTGGCTCCCATGGCGGGCATCACTGACCGGCCTTTTCGGCAGCTATGCCGTCAGCATGGTGCGGCATTAACTCCATCGGAAATGCTAACCAGCAATATTCAGCTCTGGAACAGTGCAAAAAACCGCCTGCGCCGTCAGCATGATGGTGAAGCATCCCCTCGGGTTATCCAGATAGCAGGCTCCGATCCTGCATTGATGGCAGAGGCTGCAAAGCTGAATGTCCAACATGGCGCCCAGATTATCGACATTAATATGGGCTGCCCTGCCAAAAAAGTATTAAAGAAAGCCGCTGGCTCCGCCCTGTTAAAAGATGAAAAGCTGGTGAAACAAATTCTTGATGTAGTGGTTCAGGCCGTATCTGTACCGGTTAGTCTAAAAATCCGCACGGGCTGGAATCCGTCAAACCGGAATGGCGTTGCCATTGCCAGAATTGCCGAAGATGCCGGTATACAGTCCCTGGCGGTGCATGGGCGCACCCGGGAATGCATGTTTCGCGGCGAAGTCGAATACGACACGATTGCTGCAATCAAGGCTGCCGTGGATATTCCGGTATTTGCCAACGGCGATATCAATGATCCACTGAAGGCGACTGCAGTACTTTCCCACACCAATGCCGATGGTGTCATGATTGGCAGGGGAGCACAGGGCCGACCCTGGATTTTTCAGGAAATCGATTATTATTTGAAACACCAAAAACAGCTTTCAATTCCCAGCCTGGCAGCTCAGCTTGAGATAATTCATTCACACCTGCAAGAACTCTATACTTTTTACGGCGCATACAAAGGTGTATTAATTGCCAGAAAACATGTTGCCTGGTATTGCCAGAACCAGCCTGATCATCGATCTTTTCGGGGAATGTTTAACAAACTCAACAATGCTAATGACCAGCAACATGCCTTGCAGGATTATTTCTCATCCCTGCTTGAATCCGATATTAACAAGGTGGCCGCATGAGCGAAGACAAACCACAAACCTTAAAGCAATGTGTTAACGAAGCCCTGGAAGATTACCTGAATCAGGTGGACCATGAACACATCAGTGAACTTTACAACATGGTACTGGCCGAAGTTGAAGCGCCCATGTTAGCCGTTGTCATGAAACATGCCCGCAGTAATCAAAGTAAAGCAGCTGCCATGCTTGGTCTCAACCGTGGCACGCTGCGTAAAAAATTAAGACAGTACAAACTCATTGACTAAAACCTCTCCCAACCTAAAACAGGAAAACAACTAAACGATGTCAGAATCCAGCTCCAATCCAGTAAAACGTGCTCTGCTGAGTGTTTCCGATAAAACCGGCATAGCAGAATTCGCCACTGCACTGTCCGCACAAGGTATTGAATTAATCTCCACCGGAGGTACCTATAAATTATTGACTGATGCCGGTATTACGGTCACTGAAATTGCTGATTACACCGGTTTTCCTGAAATGATGGACGGCAGGGTAAAGACCCTGCACCCGAAAGTACATGGTGGCATCCTGGCCAGACGTGGTACCGTTGATGCAGTCATGCAGGAACATGACATCCCGGGTATTGATTTGATTGTGGTTAATCTCTACCCCTTCCAGGAAACCATCGCCAAACCAGATTGTGACCTGCCTACCGCTATTGAGAACATCGATATTGGCGGCCCAACCATGCTCAGAGCTGCTGCAAAAAATCATGCCCACGTTGCAGTGGTTGTTGACCCCGGTGATTATGCTGCCATTCTGGAAGAACTCGAAAGTAACCAACAACAAATCAGCAAGACCACCTGTTTTAATCTCGCAGTCAAAACCTTTGAACACACGGCACAATACGATGGTGCCATCGCTAATTATCTGGGCAAAATTGAAACCGGAAATGAATTTCCCCGAACAATCAATTCTCAATTTATCAAGAAACAGGACATGCGCTACGGTGAGAACCCACACCAGCAGGCTGCCTTTTATGTAGAAGCCAACAATACTCAGGCCAATATATCCAGTTCTGTGCAGATTCAGGGAAAGGAGCTGTCGTACAACAATATTGCAGATACTGATGCCGCACTGGAATGTGTAAAAAGCTTCAGTGAGCCTGCCTGCGTCATCGTCAAACATGCCAACCCCTGCGGTGTAGGTACTGCAGACAGCATCCTTGATGCTTATGAAAAAGCCTACCAGACCGATCCCACTTCAGCATTCGGTGGCATCATTGCCTTAAACCGCGAGCTTGATGAAATTACGGCACAAACCATCACCGGGCGCCAGTTTACAGAAGTGATTATTGCGCCTTCCGTATCCGAAGCCGCAGCAAAAGTAATCAGTGCAAAACCTAATCTGCGTCTGCTCAGTTGCGGTGAATGGGTTGATGCAAACGCATCCAGCCTGGATTACAAACGCGTTAATGGTGGTTTGCTGGTGCAAAACCTGGATACAGGCGTCGTTACTGAAAATGATCTGAAGCTGGTCACCAAACGGGCCGCCACGCCCACTGAAATTGCAGACCTGCTGTTTGCCTGGAAAGTGGTGAAGTTTGTTAAATCCAATGCCATTGTTTATGTAAAAAATCAGCAGACCATTGGCATAGGAGCCGGCCAGATGAGCCGGGTTTACAGCGCCAGGATAGCCAGTATCAAGGCTGCGGATGAAGATCTGCAGGTGGCAGGCTCAGTGATGGCATCAGATGCCTTCTTCCCGTTCAGTGATGGTGTTGAAGCTGCTGCGGAAGCAGGTATTACTGCCGTCATTCAACCCGGTGGTTCTGTTAATGACCAGCAAGTCATTGATGCTGCCGATAAAGCCGGTATGGCCATGGTGTTTACCGGCATGCGCCACTTTAGACATTAGTTTCTATAAAATTTGGTGGCATATCAGTAGAATAGTTCGGGGCACGTGTAAACCCATCCATGGGACTTTCCTCGGCATCCATGCCTCGGAAGGCCCCTAACTATTCTACTGACAACCACCATAACGAATTCAACAATAGGTTAAAATTTAATAATGAAAATAATGGTTATAGGTAGCGGTGGTCGTGAACATGCTCTGGCCTGGAAAGCATCACAATCAGCAGGTGTAGAAAAAGTCTTTGTTGTGCCCGGTAATGCCGGTACCGCCCAGGAAGACAATTTAGAAAATGTTGAGCTTGATCCGATGGATTTTGCTGCCCTGGTCGAATTTGCCCAATCTGAAAAAATAGAGCTGACCATTATTGGCCCGGAGGCTCCACTCGTTGCTGGCATCGTGGATTATTTCCAGACCCAGGGACTACCCTGTTTCGGACCGAGCCAGGGGGCAGCGCAACTGGAAGGATCCAAGGCATTCAGTAAGGATTTTTTGCAACGGCATAATATACCTACAGCCGCTTATCAGAACTTCACCGAAGTTGAGCCTGCTATCAAATACCTGGAATCGCAATCCATGCCCATCGTGATCAAAGCCGATGGTCTGGCCGCCGGTAAAGGGGTCATTATTGCGCAAAACCTGGATGAAGCCATTTCCACTGTCAGGGATATGCTATCCGGAAACAGTTTTGGTGAGGCCGGACACCGGGTGGTCATAGAAGAATTCATGCAGGGTGAAGAAGCGAGTTTTATCGCCATTGTTGACGGCAAAACTGCATTGCCCTTTGCTTCATCACAGGATCACAAGGCACGAGACAATGGTGATCAGGGCCCCAATACTGGCGGGATGGGTGCTTATTCACCGGCGCCTGTGGTCACGCCGGAAATCCATGAACGCATTATGCAGGAAGTCATTAAACCTACGGTCAATGGTATGGCCGAAGAAGGCAATACCTATGTTGGTTTTCTCTATGCCGGCTTGATGATCACACCGGAAGGTCAGCCCAAGGTTGTGGAATTCAACTGTCGCTTTGGAGATCCAGAGGCACAGCCAGTTATGATGCGACTGCAAAGCGATCTGGTCAGTTTATGCCAGGCAGCACTTGATACTCGTCTTGATGAAGCTTCTATCGAATTTGATCCCAGACCCGCCTTAGGTGTGGTGCTGGCAGCTGGTGGCTATCCGACAACCTATGCCAAAGGTAAGATCATAAGCGGACTGGATAGCCAAATGGATTCACAAAGCAAGGTCTTTCATGCCGGCACCGCAACGCAGGACGGTAATATTGTTACCAATGGTGGTCGTGTACTTTGCGCAACAGCGCTGGGTAGTTCAGTGAGTGATGCGCAGAAATCAGCCTATGCGCTGGTCGAACAAATCAGCTGGGATGACGTATACTACCGGACTGATATTGCATATCGCGCCATTGCGCGAGAACAACAGTAAAAATAAAGTCTTATGTTAAATACACAAAGCAGTTTAATTGATTCCTTGATAGGCCAGTTTGACCAGGCCCTGCGAACACTCAGCCCGGGTGCCTCAACAGCAGGCCGACCAAACCCCGCTGACTCTGCCAAAGAAAATGAATTGGAGCAGCAGGATGTAAAACACAGTGCAGGCCTGATGCGTATCAATCATACCGGTGAAGTCTGTGCTCAGGCGCTTTATCAGGGACAATCAATGACTGCCAGATTGCCTGAAGTCCGGCAGCAGATGGAAGATGCTGCCGCTGAAGAAATTGATCACCTGAGCTGGTGTGAAGATCGCCTGACGGAATTAAACAGTCGCCCCAGTTTGTTGAACCCGCTCTGGTATACCATGTCTTTTGGTATCGGGGCCGCTGCTGGCCTGCTTGGGGATAAATGGAGCCTGGGATTTGTTGCAGAAACCGAACACCAGGTATGTGAACACCTGTCCGATCATATCCAGAAACTGCCTGAGCAGGATGAAAAGAGTAAGGCCATACTGGAACAGATGTTATACGACGAAGGTCAGCATGCCACAATGGCGGAACAGGCAGGTGCTGCTGATCTACCACAGCCAATCAAGCAATCCATGACCCTGATGTCACAGGTCATGAAATCGACTGTGTACAGAATTTAATTTAGCTCACTATCTGCCCAGAATCGGGTTCCTTTTACAGTTGCCTGCAATGCAAGACCAGCCTGGGTCATTTGATAAACAGTTATGTTATCAACTGTAATTTCTCCGCCGAAAGCGACACCCTGATCATCCGCTACAGCTGCTGCGTCAGCTTGAGCACCAAAAGCCAGGCCATTATCAAGAAAACGATCCAGGGCTTCAGCCGTATGAAATACCATGACAATCCGGAAATCTTTTATACCGGCACCAAAGCCCAGGCCGAATTCCCCGAGTTTCATGTAGGTTTCCTCACCTGCTCTGTTATCGTGAAGGATGCCATAACCTCCCCCGAAACTGGCGAAAATCAGATTCACATTTGCATTACTGAAAACTGCATAACCAACTGCTTCGGGTAATTGCGACCTGGCATCGGGTTTAAGCGTATACAGTTCATCCAGCACCTCAGTTCTCATTTCCTGAACAGCCTGTCGTCGTTCTTCAACTGTTCCCTGCGTGCTGGCACAGGCGCTTAACACCAAACAAATCAACAATAAATAATTTTTCACAATCTGCCTCTTGGTTTTATAAGTAAACAGGGTTGATTGTATTTATGTAAAGACTGAATTCTGTGATTCAGATGGCACTTATCTCAAAAGAATGAGTTATGTTAACACCGGCATTTCTCAGCATTATGGACGCAGAACAGTATTTATCTGCAGAAAGTTCAACAGCACGCCTGACCTTGTTTTCATCAAGCTTATTACCTCTTACTTTGAAATGAAGATGAATTTTTTCAAACACGGCAGGTACCGCATCGGCACGTTCTCCATTTATTTCTACATCACAGTCAGTTACATCCTGTCGTGCTTTTTGCAGTATCCCGATGACATCCACTGTGGAGCATGCTCCCACACTCATTAACATCAGTTCCATCGGACGCATGCCCTGATTTTCGCCACCAATAGATTCGGGGCCATCTACAGTTATGCTGTGACCGCTGCCTGATTCTGCTTGCATCAGGGCCTTGCCTAACCAGTTAATTGTCGCTTTCATAGAGTTTCAAACCAAATCCCATAAAATCAGGCATTATCGCACAAGCGTTTTACAGATTCTCCAGCCCTTTTACACACTTTTGGTATGGTTAAATTACCAGTACACTAGCACTGCAAAATGTTTTATCCTTACAAACTTACTATGAACTTTGGAGTTTATTCATGGCATTGATGGCAATCACACCTCATATCAATCATCTTGAAAACTTTTTGAGTCATTCACACCGACGAAAATTCCCAAACAAGACTAATGTTATTCATGAGGGCGATAAATCAGAAACGCTCTATTACATTATCAGTGGTTCAGTCTGAGTTATCCTTGAAGATGAAGAAGGTAAGGAAGCCATTATCACTTATTTAAATCCCGGTGATTTTTTTGGTGAAATGGGCTTGTTTGAAATCGGTGAATCTCGCAGTGCCTGTGTCAGGACCCGGACTGAAACTGAAATAGCCGAAATCAGCTACTCCAATTTTACTAAATACACCAGACAGCATCCGGAAATTCTTTACAACATTGGCGAACAAATGGCTCACCGCCTGCGTAATACCACGCAACGTGTTGCTGATCTTTCTTTTCTGGACGTAACCGGCCGTATTGCCAGTCAGTTACTGGCGTTAAGTAAAGAGCCGGATGCCATGACACACCCGGATGGCATGCAAATCAAAATTACCCGCCAGGAACTGGGGCGTATCGTTAACTGTTCCAGGGAAATGGCCGGACGGGTATTAAAAGATCTGGAAGAACAGGGCTTGATTGAAGTGCATGGTAAGACTATTGTCGTCTTCGGCACGAGGTAGTTAGCTATTATGCTTGCTTATACTTCGTTAAAAACTAAATTTATCTCGATCACTTATTGCTCATATAAGCTCACTCAATAAAATTAGTTTTTGCCTCGCCTAAGCGTCGCTCATAACGCTAAACATAGCTAAATAATACTTCTTCCTGCCTAGTCGAAAATTTTTAGACTCGCTTAACAAAATTTATGCATGCTTTTATGTATGTCTAACAGCCATTCAGCTGCTTTTTACTTCGACATAGTTCTGGAACAAGCGAGAACCTGAGTTTCGCAGCGCGGCCATTAAGAAAACAGATTAAGCAGTAGGAAGAGTGAAGGCTTCTAAAAGTACAACAAAGCTGTTTATAAAATTTGTTATGACGAATCAGGCGTAAAAAAATAATTCCTGTAATTTTTGTCCCGGATCAGGTGCCCGCATAAAGGCTTCACCTACCAGAAATCCATAAACACCATGCCCGGTCATCTCATCAACATCCTGTCGACTCAGTATGCCACTTTCTGTGACGACAGAAGTACCTTTCGGAATCATTTCCAGCAGTTCGTAAGTAGTATTAAGACTGGTAGTAAAACTGTGCAAATCCCTGTTGTTGATGCCAATGAGTTGCGGGTTCAGTTTCAATGCCTGTTCCAGTTCTTGCTGGTTGTGGACTTCAATGAGGTAATCCAGTACCAGTTCATCGGCGCAACTGGCCAGTTCTTGTAACTGGCTTTCATCAAGTGCTGCAACTATTAACAGAATGCAATCTGCTCCCAGAGCTCTGGACTCAGTGATCTGATAAGGATCCAGCATGAAGTCTTTCCTGATCACTGGCAATGAACAGGCACTGCGAGCCTGTTGTAAATACTCATCGCTACCCTGAAAGAAATCCACGTCAGTTAATACTGAAAGACAGGTAGCACCATGATCGGCATAGCTCTGGGCAATTTTTTCCGGATGAAAATCTTCCCGTAATAAGCCTTTACTGGGCGATGCCTTTTTAATCTCAGCAATAACGGCAGGTCGCTTACGCTGAATCTGTGATGCCAGCGCCCGAGTAAAACCACGCGGCTCATCAACCCTGTTTATAAGTTGTTCAAGATTCGCGATTGAGCGTTGTTGTTTGCGTTCAGCAACTTCTTCCAGCTTACGCTGCAATATGTTTTTCAGTATGGTCGGTTTTTCCACCGGAGCCCCTGTAAGGTTTTCATGTCGTTTTCAGGCAGGGATACTAGCCTGGATCAACAAAAGAATATGCGGATTATTACACAGAAAGCGCAAGAAAATTTTTTAGCATTGCGTGCCCATGCTCCGTAAGTATGGACTCCGGATGAAACTGCAGGCCTTCAACTGGCAGTTCCTTATGCCTGACCGCCATGATTTCATCCAGTTCACCATTCTCATCCTGGGTCCAGGCGCTGACTTCAAGACAGTCCGGTATCGAAGCCTGCTCAATCACCAGGGAATGGTAACGCGTAGCAGTAAACGGTGATTGCAAACTGCCAAAAATCCCCTTTCCCGTATGATGTATGGCGGAAAGTTTGCCATGCATGACCTGTTTGGCTCTGACTGTTTTACCGCCAAAAGCCTCACCTATGCTCTGATGTCCCAAACAGACTCCCAGCACCGGCACCTTGCCGGCAAAGTGACTAATGGCTTCAATGGAAATTCCTGCTTCCTGCGGTGTACAGGGTCCAGGAGAAATAACCAGATGACTGGGTTGCAAGGCTTCAAGTTCGGCCACAGTAATTTCATCATTGCGATAAACAACAACATCCATACCCAATTCACCAAAATACTGCACCAGGTTATAGGTAAAAGAATCGTAGTTATCGATCATTACCAGCATTACTGCATGCCCTCTTCAACCAGTTTGACGGCCCTGAACATGGCACGGGCTTTGTTCATGGTTTCTTTCCATTCCAGTTCTGGTACAGAATCAGCGACAATGCCAGCACCGGCTTCGATATACAGGGTCTTGTCCTTGATGACAGCTGTGCGGATAGCAATGGCCATATCCATATTGCCATTCCAGGATAAATAACCCATGGCTCCACCATAAACACCACGTTTTACCGGCTCAAATTCATCAATAATTTCCATGGCCCGTACTTTTGGGGCGCCGCTTAAAGTACCAACCGGCAACGTTGCCTTTAATACATCCAGAGCAGTTTTATCGTCAGCTATTTCGCTTTCCACATTGGAGGCAATATGCATGACATGTGAATAGCGTTCCACAAACATCTGCCGGGTTACTTCTACCGATCCGATTTTGGAAACACGGCCAGCATCATTGCGACTCAGATCAATCAGCATTAAATGTTCAGCGATTTCTTTTTCATCGGCCAGCAAATCTTTTTCCAGAGCCAGGTCTTCCTCTTCAGTATGTCCACGACGACGTGTTCCTGCCAGAGGCCTGACGGTTATGTGTTCATCCTCCACCCGGGCCAGTATTTCCGGTGAAGCGCTGACAATATGAAAATCGTCCATATCCATAAAAACCATATAAGGCGAAGGATTTAACTGGCGCAGGGCCCGATAGATATTTATCGCTTCACCCTCAAATGGAATGCTCATTCTTTGCGCTAGTACCACCTGAAATACATCCCCAGCCAGGATATAGTCCTTGATGCTTTCAACAGCATCCTTGTAGGCCTGCTCACCAAAGCTGGATACAAAACTCGACTCATCAATTTCGCTGCTTTGCGCTACCGGTTTGAATAATGCCGGATCAAGGGGCTGGTGCAATTCACTGGATAGTGCATCCAGGCGGGCCTCGGCCTTGCTGAAGGCATCATCCTGTTTGGGATCAGCATAAACCAGCAGGGAAATTGTGCCGCGCAAATTATCAAAAACGACGACTTCTTCAGAAACCATCAGAATGATATCAGGGGTACCAACTGTGTCTTCCGGGGTACTATCGGCAACCTTGTGCTCAACATAACGTATGGTGTCGTAAGCAAAGTAGCCAACCAACCCACCATTAAAACGTGGCAGGGATTCAAGCTCGGGGATCCTGTATCGTTGCTGAAAAGTTTCTATATCAGTAAAGGGGTCAGCACTTTCATGCTGCTCAATAATTTCACCATTTTTTTCCAGCGTAAAATCATTGCCACTGACTTTTATAACCGTGCTGCATGGTAGGCCTATAAT
>JAYPJO010000062.1:0-10170 GCA_038128465.1 Gammaproteobacteria bacterium | reverse complement strand
GGAATATGGTGCCGATGCCCTGCGTTTGTATTTAATCAATTCAGGACTGGTCAAAGCAGAAGAACAACGCTTTACTGATTCTGGCGTGAAAGAAATGGTACGACGGGTTTTATTGCCATGGTTTAATTCTTTCAAATTCCTGCAAACCTATGCTGCCATTGATAACTGGCAGGCAACTGACATACACAAAGACGTGGTTGAGAACATCGTTGACCAATGGATCATTTCCAAGCTGCAAACCCTTAAAGCCAATGTCGCCAGAGAGATGTCGGAATACAAGTTATACAACGTGGTGCCAGCTCTGTTTGAATTTATTGAAGACCTGACCAACTGGTATATACGCCTGAATCGATCACGCTTCTGGGCTGAAGGGATGGGAGATGACAAAAATGCGGCCTTCAAAACACTTTACCTGGTTTTAAACGAGTTGAATATCAGCCTGGCACCATTTGCTCCCTTTTTATCCGAGCATATCTACCAGAAACTTGGAGTGTTTATGCCGGAGCCGGATGATCGTCCACAGTCTGTGCATCTGTGCAGTTATCCTGAAGCGCGGGAAGATTACATGCAACCCTTACTGGAAGCAGCTGTCGCACGCATGCAAAGTATTATTTTACTGGGACGGCAGAAACGTGAGCAGGTCAAGATAAAAACCAAGATCCCGCTGGCACGTCTTACCATCATTCACGAAGATCAGGACATGCTAGACGAAATTTCCCGTCTTGAAGGTTATATTAAATCAGAGCTCAATGTGAAAACGGTCAATTACACGACTGCAGAGGATGAGTATATCAATCTCTTTGCCAAGCCGAATTCGCCGATACTGGGCAAACGCTTTGGCAAGGAATTCAAAACCTTCAAGGCCCTAATAGAAAACCTAAGTGTTCAGCAGTTAAAACAGTTTCAAGAAGATGGCGGCATCACGCTGGATAATGAGCAGTTTTCCACTGATGACATCCTGGTTTTCCGTGAAGCAAAAGAAGGAACCGAAGCTGTATCGGATCGCTATATCAGTATTGAGCTGGATACCCGACTCACAGATGAACTGCTGGCTGAGGGACAGGCAAGGGAAATCGTTAACCGTATCCAGAAAACCCGCAAGGATTTGAATTTCAATGTCGCTGATCGCATTAACATCAACTATTTTGGTTCAGATGAAGTGCTGAAAATAATTGAAACTCACCGCGACTATATTGGTAAAGAAACCCTATGTATAGATTTCAAGGTTGATGAAAACGCCGGACAACATGTTTTTGAACTGGATGAATCGATTGAACTGCACATGGACATTGAAAAAGCGGACCAGTAACTATAAATGAAGATTAATAACTGAATTGGTAAAAGAGAACCGACATGATCATGCAATCAACTGACGATCTGCGTATCGTCGCCATGAAAGAGCTGCTTTCTCCGGAAAAGCTTATTAACGAATTCCCGATGACCGAGGATGCAGCAGAAACAGTCGCGCTGGCACGTACTGCAATTCAGGACATTCTGCATGTTCGGGATGACCGCCTGATTGTGATAAGTGGCCCCTGCTCCATTCATGATCCGGAAGCAGCGATTGAATATGCTGAACGTCTGATCAAGCCACTACAAAAATTCAAAGACAATCTGCTTGTAGTGATGCGTGTCTATTTTGAAAAACCCCGAACCACCGTCGGTTGGAAAGGTTTAATCAATGATCCACATCTTGATAACTCCTTCAAAATCAATGAAGGCTTGCGTAAGGCTAGAAAATTGCTACTGGACCTGGCCAATATGGGTATTCCTGCTGCGACTGAATACCTGGATCTGATCAGTCCGCAATACGTGGCTGACCTGATTTCATGGGGCGCGATCGGTGCACGAACCACCGAATCACAATGTCATAGAGAACTGGCCTCAGGACTATCATGTCCTGTTGGTTTCAAGAATGGTACTGGCGGTAATATCCAGATTGCTATAGATGCAATTGGTTCTGCACGTCATCCACATCATTTTTTATCGGTAACCAAAGGTGGCCATTCGGCGATTTTTCAAACAGGTGGCAACCCTGATTGCCATCTAATTTTGCGTGGCGGCAAGCACACTAACTATGATCCTCACAGTATCCAGTCCGCTGCCGATAAAATGCAGAAAGCCGGACTCGAACCGGCTATTATAGTTGATTGCAGTCATGCCAATTCAGGTAAAGACCCCGACCGCCAGGTAGTTGTTTGTCAGGATGTTGCCGGACAGGTAGCCAATGGTAAGAACAGCGTCAAGGGTGTCATGCTGGAAAGCCATCTGGTTGCCGGCAATCAGAAAGTGGTTGAAGGGCAAGCATTAACCTACGGCCAGAGCATTACCGATGCCTGCATGAACTGGGATGATACCGAATCACTTCTAGAAACACTTTCCATTGCAGTAGAAAAAAGAAGAGCCTGAGTACTGTTTTTATCAGCTTTTATTTATCAACTAAATATCAGCCTGTCAGTTACGCAGATGTTCTTTTATTTTTTGTGCAGCCAGGGCCAATGCTTCCTTACCTACATCCACGATGCCTGCAAACGACATAAAACCATGTATGGTTGTTTCAAAGCAGACATACTCAACGTCAACACCCGCCGCTTTTAGTCTGTCAGCGTAATCCTTGCCTTCATCGCGCAGTGGATCATTACCCGCAGTAATAACAAGTGCCGGCGGCAAGGCACTGAGGTCGTCACATAATATTGGCGAGGCTAGTACATTGGTTTTGCCTTCATCAGGATTTTCAAAATACATGTCACACAACCATTTAATATCCTGGTTAGAAAGGAAATATCCACCCACGCCAAAAACGTTGCGGGATTCATAGTCGGCATCGGTATCCATAACAGTCACCGGGTAGGCCAACGCCTGATAGGCCACATGAGGTCCCTGTCGGGACAGCGCAAGTTGTGCAACAACCGTACTGAGATTGCCACCAGCACTGTCACCAGTGACAGCGATACGTTCCGGATCTCCACCCAGTTCTCCGGCATTTTCCGCCGCCCAGCACAGTGCGGCATAACAGTCCTCCACCCCGGCCGGAAATTTATTTTCCGGTGACAGGCGGTAATCGATATTGATGACAATAACGTCTGCATTGCTGCAGTAATACCTGGCCATGTTTTCATAACCATCCAGGTCTCCAAGCGCAAATCCACCGCCATGAAAAAGGAGCAGGATGCCCGGCTTACTGTCAGCATCCACTTCTGGCCAGAAAATGCGTACCGGTATTTCTCCGTTCGGACCCGGAATATTGCGTTCCTGTCGTTCGCGAACTTCACAGAAAGCAATACCGAGGTCCTGACTCATCTGGCTTATACCAGCACGCGCATCTGCAACTGCCAGTTCGTGTAATTGCGGATTACCCTCGGCATTCATCTGGTCCAGAAATGCCTGGGTTTGTGGGTCTGTATTACTGGTGGTATTGATGGGAACCTCCATTGAATGGCATTCAAAAAATTTTGACCAAGTAAACTTCTTCTTTAACAAATAATCAAGGGATAGCAGCCAGTAAGCTGCGACAATATGTCACATCCAAAGCCTGTGTACTTGAGAGTAAAATGGAGCCTTCCTAAACACTCACCGACATCTGGCTTTCATGAGAAAATTTGCTCCCTTACTTGGTATTTCATTTGTACTGCTTGGCTCTGGTTCTGGCTTTGCCCAGATCACTGAAGTCCAGGTTATCGGCATTAGTGATACCAGTGAAATTACCACCAGCGATCGCATGCTGGCCTCGCCGGATGCCGGCCAGCTGGTCCAGCGCCTGCCAGGTGCTAATATCAATAAAAATGGTGAGCTGACCAGTATTGCCCAGTACCGCGGCATGTTTGGCAATAGAATAAATGTTGCTGCTAACGGTATGCCGATCCGCTCCGGCGGCCCCAATGCCATGGACACCCCCCTGCACTATGCGCCGGTGGCAATGATAGAAGCCATTACCCTGCACCGTGGCATTACGCCTGTCAGTACAGGTCTGGAAACCATAGGCGGCAGCCTGGATGCCAATACTTTCAAGGGTGAATTCCAGGGAAATGATTTCGAATTTAACAGTAAAATTTATCTCGGCGGTCAGAGCATCAACAGTGGTTATGTCATCAATGCTTTCGTCACACTGGCTAATGATCAGCACCTGTTCCGGGTAAATTTACTGCGTGAAACGGCTGAAGACAGTGAGTATTCTGATGGCAGCATCATGCCCACTTCCTACGACCGGGATCGCTATGACATAGGCTATGGTTACAGAACCGGCAACCATGAATTCAGTATTGATTATGCTGTGAACAATACCGGCGATACCGGCACCCCTGCCCTGCCGATGGACATTCTTTCCATCGACAGTAAATTGAGTCGTGCTGAATATCGCTGGCAAAATGGGGACAGAAACCTGCTGGTACAACTGTCCAATAATGATATTGGCCATATCATGACCAACTATCATTTACGTCGTCCGCCTCAGAATAATGCCATGACTATGGGAGCCATGCGTTATCGAAGTACTGATGCTTCCAGCGACAACCAGGGCTTTCTGATAAGGATGGAACAACAGGTCAGTAATGGTGTATGGCGTTACGGCATAGATGGCCATCTTGATTCGCACGATGCCACTATCAGTAATCCTAATGTTGTGCCTTTCCAGATACAGAATTTCAATGGTGTCGAGAAAGAACTTGTCGGCCTGTTTCTGGAAAAAGAATTTGAAGTCAATCAGCAAAGTCTGGTCGAGGCTGGCGTTCGGGTTAACCGCTTCAACCTTGACTCTGATTTGGTTTCGGCCAACCTGAACCCGATGAACCTGGCCATGGGCATGCCATTCATGATGAACAATATGGCAGCTATGCTGGCATCAACATTTAATGCCGGAGACAGGTCCCTGAGTGAGACCAATGTAGACTGGTTTGCCAAGTATTCCTATCACCAAAGTGCCAGCACCACGCTTTATGCAGGTCTCGCCAGAAAATCACGTTCTCCAAGCTACCAGGAAGCCTTTTTATGGATGCCTATGGAAGCTACGGGCGGCCTGGCAGATGGCAAAACCTATGTCGGCAACCTCAATCTTGAGTCTGAAGTCGCGCATGAACTGGAACTGGGCATCGACTGGAGTAATAGCAATTTAAATTTATCTCCACGCATCTACTACAAGCAGGTTGATGATTATATTCAGGGCACACCGTCGCAGAATATGGTGGTCAATAATTTCGCCATGATGATGTCAAACATGGGTATGGGGCAGCCTGAACCTTTGCAGTTCAATAATGTTGAAGCTGAACTTTACGGTTTTGATATGGAATCTGGTTACATGCTCTCGGCAAACTGGTATGTACGCAGTGTCATGAGCATCACCCAGGGCAAGCGTAAGGATATTGATGATTATCTCTATCGCATTGCACCGGCCAATTTATCTGTGGCCCTGGACTACATGGCACAAAACTGGATGCTCAGCCTGGAAAATGTTTCCTATGCCCGTCAATCAAAGATTTCCGCTACCAACCTGGAAGCACAAACCAGCGGATACAGCCTGTGGAATGCCAGTGCCCAGATAGAAATACGAGGCGACCTGGAACTGGGTCTGGGTATCAATAATATTTTAGATCGTTATTACCGGGATCATCTGGGTGGCTACAACAGGGGTTTCAACCCGACAGTTGCTTTGCGCGATCGCCTGCCCGGTCTAGGCAGAAATATTTATGCGCGCCTGATCTGGGAGTTTTAGGCAAGAAACTCAGAATAATGCAGGGCCGATAACCTGATTGCACAGGTCGCTGAGGTTGCAGAAACCACTCGGGATGACGTGCTGGGTCGATAAAAGTTTCCAGTGCCCGGTAAATGCCTTAACGCCGCACCGGGCGCTTTTGCAACTTTCTCTGCAGGGTACGGCGATGCATGCCCAGCGATCTTGCTGTTTCCGATATATTACCGTTGTTGTCATCCAGCACACGCTGGATATGCTCCCACTGCAGGCGCTCAACTGACAGGGGGTCTTCAGAGATAACCGTATCAGATTTTTTCTCCCCTTCCAGTATTGCCAGGATTTCGTCTGCATCCATCGGCTTGCAGGCATAGTCGAAGGCCCCCAGCTTAATGGCACTGACAGCAGTGGCAATACTCGAATAGCCGGTTAATATAAGGATTCTCATATCAGGGTTGTTTTGCTTTAACAAAGGTAAGCAATCCAGGCCAGACTCTTTATCAATCTTCAAATCTACAACGGCAAAATCAAAGCTTGAATCACGCAACAATTCTTGCAACGCCGGAACATTTTTTGCAGCGGCTGTTCGGTATCCGCGATTGCTGAAAGCATTATTTAACACGGATAAAAATACAGTATCGTCATCAATAAGCACGATGGATTTCTCACTCATGATCTGACTCCTGCTCTTTATTCTGTAGCGGCAGGTTTATTTCAGTTACTGCGCCATTTTCCATATGGGGATAAAGTTTCACTGTGCCTTTAAGGCGATTAATACTGGCCTGACTGAGCACCAATCCCACACCCAGGCCATGCTCCTTAGTTGTGGTAATACTGCTGCCGAGCTGTTCAGCCAGCTCCTCATTAATGCCCTCACCATAATCCCTGACTTTCAGAGTCCAGCTACTGTCATTCCACTGCACGTCCACTTCTATACCACCGGGGCTGGCATCAGCTGCATTGTTCAGGATATTAATAATGGCCTGCTGCAATGTAGCATCAGCAGCAATAACCGGCGCATCACCTGCCTCAGGCATGGACAAGGTCAGGCTGATTTCCGGCCTGATTAACTGCCACTGGTTTAACAGTACATTGATAAACTCATTAAGATTCTGGGGTTTTGATTGCCCTGCTGCTCTGAAATCTGCCTGGTTTACCAGTTCTTTCAGTGAGCTTTTACAGCGTGCAATTTGCTGTTCTATGATGGTGAGCTGCTGTCTGTATTCTTCCTCAGAAGGTTTATTAGTAGCCATTTCCTTTACCAGTACTGCAACTGTATTCAGGGGTGTACCCAGTTCATGAGCAGTACCTGCTGCCTGCGTGGCAACAGCTAAAATTTGTTCATCACGCAGATTATCTTCGCGATAACGGGTCAGTTTATTCTGTTGCTCGCGCAGGGTTGCGGCCATTTTTACGACAAAATAGGTAATAAGCCCGGCACTAACCAGAAAGTTAAACCACATGCCGGTGATATGCATGCCTGGCAACATTGAGTCATTGCTCATATTCGCCATAAGCGCTGGCAACGGAATATAAAAAAACAGCAACAGTGAATAACATAGCAGACACAAGCCAGCCAGTGCCCAGGTATAGCGCCAGGGCAAAATGGCCGCCGCGATGGTAATGGGAACCAGGTAATAGGAAACAAAGGGATTATTCGCGCCACCTGAGAGATATAGCAGTACCGATAAGCCCAATATATCCAGCAACAAATGGCCAAAAAACTCCGGATCACTGATGGGCCAGGGTTTGTTAAGACGCAGAAACACGCCAACATTGATCAGCACAAAAACCACCATAACCAGGGAAATTAAAAAATAATTTAAATCCATCTCTAACAGGATATAGGCATAGAGCAGCGCGACCAGCTGGCAAGCAAACACGATTACCCGAATGATCAACAGGCGCTGAAGATTTTGCTGAGATGCTGCTAAAGGAAAAAATTGTGAACCTGCCAAGCCTTCACCTGCTATATACAAACCCCGAAAGGGTGGAAGATAACGTGTTACCCCAATCTTTGATAGTTATGGAGTGGTGGTTATAAAAATGAAAAGTGCCCATCCATGGCACCGTCCTTGGCGATCAAACGTCATCCTGCGTCGATTCTATCAACACCAACAGAAATTTAAGTGCGACAAATTGTCGCAGCCAATGTGCAGAAACCCCAACTCCTTGGTAACAGCCAAATTGCCTATGTAGAAAAAGCATTTTTTTTCTGCCATTATCCAGACATATAAAAAAAGTGATTTTGTAACAAACCCTGCTCTTTATACTCATTTACACTGCTGACTATCACAAATAACAAAAGGATGACTATGTCCATGATTAAAAAACTCATGCTTACCATTGTTGCTGTGCTTACTTTTTCTGCCCAGTTAACTGTCGCCCAGGAATTTGTCTGGGCACCAGACTTTCCGGTTGGTTCCACCATTCCGGTTATAGAAGCACCGGATCAGAATGGTGACGTGCAGACCCTGGAAACCCTGACAGGCGAAAAAGGGATGATATTAATGTTCAGCCGCTCCTTTGACTGGTGCCCATACTGTAAAGCGCAACTCGCTGATATTGTGGCCGTGCAGCAGGAAATCGAAGCAACCGGTTTCAACATGGTAGCCATGACCTATGACAGTGTGGAAACCCTGAAAATAGCCGAAGAAGATTTTGGTATTGGCTTCACCCTGCTTCATGATGAAGCTATCAGACACGTCGATGCTTTTGGTATAAGAAATCCCGATCCGGAACCAGACAGTTTTGCCTATGGTATCCCGCGCCCTGGCATTATGATGGTAAGCCCTGAAGGTGTAATACTGAGAAAATTCGCTGAAGAAGACTTCCGTGTCAGACCGGATTTTACTTTCGTTCTCGAAGCCATCGCTGAACTGGACTAGGTTTTAAATTACAGATTGGAAGTACTACGCAGTATTTCTACCATTCAATAACCAACTGGCCTGATCGGGTGGAAGTAACTGAGCAAGGCGTTCATCGAATGCTGATAACTGGGCATCTGTAAGTACATCCTGCCATTGCTGACTGCGTCCATTCGCAAAAAATCCTGACTCTTTCTTCCAATACTCCTTACCGACAGGGGCAAATTGCGAAGCATTACGCTTCATACTGTCAAAACTGGCAGCCTCGGTCATGGCATCCAGGAAGTTATCATCAATTGCGATATTCAGTGCGGCTGCCATTACTGAAATACTTCCCCTCAGGTCCCGCTTCATATCGGCATAATGGAACAGGTGTATGTTTGGTATGTGTCGATACTTCCAGTAAGAGCTAAAGAAATCCACCAACATGGATAATGTCTGAACGTCCCAGGTTCCTGGCTCCAGGTCATCATTTAGCCATTCATCAAACGATGGGGGCGCCACTTTCAAAGCCAGTTCCTGATTAATCATGTTATCCCGATGATTCAACGCCGAGATATATACATCACGTGGATCCCGAATCACCATGAGATAGGTACATTCCGGGTAATATGGAATGCCATCCAGAGGGGTGTGAGTTTTGATAAAACGCCGATGCGTCTGGGATTCAACCTGCTTCAGGTATTCATCGATCGGCGCCAGTTGAGCATCGATCCATGGCGAAATTATTCCCGATTTCAAGCCGTGGTCGACCTTGCCAAAAACCAGCATGGCGCAAATGGCCTGCGTCCAGGTAGTACCGCATTTGGGAGGTGTACAGATGAATATATCGTCAGGACGGTGTTTAAATTCATCCCATCGACTGGTATCTGTGAATGGTCCCAAATAGGTAGTATTCTTTTCCGGAATTGAATTCACGACTATTTTTTCCATTTCAATAACAGAATTAGAGTAGCTGATTTTGGTGAAATCGACAATTTGAGGCTATGTCTGCTGACTTTCCAAAGCGGACATCCGCATGCCATCCTTAAAAAGCAGTTTCATAATGGCTGTAAATAGGTAAAATCAGGCTCCAATAAATAAACTTCCACTATAACTGGTAAATTAAAATGAATTTATTTAGAAAAGCATTTGCATTTCCCCTATTGTTAATTATCTTTTCATTTCAACTGAATGCTTGTGCAGCCGAATCAAATGGTATTGAGCTTGAAGTATATACAGGCCAGTTCAGTGGTATTGGCGAAAATTCATTTATTTTACTCGGTGATAATCAGGCTATCCTTATTGACTCTCCCTGGTTGCTTGACGATGGAGAAGAACTTGCGATGAGAATTGCAGAAAGTGGCCGAGAGCTTACCCATATTTTATTGACGCACGGCCATCCAGATCACTACATGGGTCTTGGACCCATTGTCGATGCCTTCCCCAATGTGAGGGTAGTTGCACGACAGCCTGTAATTGATGAAATCTCTACGCAGTTTCAATCTAAGTGGGTTCATTGGGAACCACTTTATGGCACACAACATCCAATACGACCAGACATTCCTGAGTTGTTAGAAGGTGACAATAATTATCTTGAAGATTATGAAATTCAATTTATGGACTTACCGCCTGCTGAAACAA
>JAYPJO010000061.1:1355-10247 GCA_038128465.1 Gammaproteobacteria bacterium | reverse complement strand
ATCCATATGAACCCGGATGCTGTTGCACCGGATGAACATACCATGTTTGGGTTTTCACGTGGACACTGGGAAGGTAATGAACTTGTCGTTGAAACCGACCATATCAGCGCCGGATATTTTGGCTGGACCGGTGAGCCACAAAGTGACCAGATCAGCATCGTTGAACGATTTATCCCTTCTGAGGATTATGCACGCATGGATTACCGTCTCACTGTTACTGACCCGGTGTATTACACAGAAAGTTTTGACCTGACCAAGTATTTCGTCTGGTTGCCCTACCGCCAGGTAAATCCTTACGAATGCCTTGAACAGGCATACGAACTCTAGTGTCCTGCAATTAGTGTCAGAGTAATTTTAATAATATTTACTCTGACACACTGCTATATAGAATATGCGCAAACGTCTGGCACTTCTGCCAATCCTCCTCACTTCCCAACTGATTATCGCTGCAGAGCAAAACCAAACCTGGTCCTGCGAAGGAACTGCTGCAAGTGGTTTGAACTGGGAAGATGGCCGGTGGCTTACTGCAGAGTTTAGCACCCGAATTTACAGGCTGACATTTCAGGATTCAAAATTGCTTATCTCGGAAAATAACGACCCGGTTCTGTTTGAGATGAATTGCAATGATAATACATGGAGCATGAGTTGCGCCAATGCTGCGGCTAGTTTTGAACTCAGTAGAGAAAATTCCACAGCAATTTTAACCCGCTTTTTTGGAAGCATTTTTCCTGAACCGGCAGCCGACACCAAAGATGCAGTCTATATTGAAATACTTGCCTGCCAGCAAATAAATATTTCAGGGTAACTTGTTAAAAACTGCAGGTTTACTTATGGAATGGCGTCGAGTTCTGAATCGTCTTTTTGTTGCGTAATCAAATCTTCCTTGCTGATATGCATGTAAAGCAGAACATTGGCTGCCACATAAATGGATGAGTAGGTTCCGATTAACACACCTACCGTCAGGGCTATTGCAAAACCGCTGATCATTTCACCACCGACCAACAACAGTGCAACCAGCACCAGCAAGGTCGTCAGGGAAGTAATAATGGTTCGACTGAATGTCTGAGTGATCGAAGTGTTAATGGTTTCAGTTGAATCAACACCCCTGAGCAGACGGAAATTTTCACGTATTCTGTCTGAAACCACGATCGTATCATTCAGAGAATAACCCACCACAGCCAGTACAGCAGCCAGCACGGTCAGGTCAAAATCAAACTGCATTACTGAAAAGAAGCCCAGTACGATGATAACGTCATGCGCCAGGGCGACCACTGCGCCCACAGCAAATTTAAACTGGAAGCGCAGGGAAATGTAGATCATGATCATGATCAGGGCGACCAGCATACCCAGCCCTCCCTGCTCTCTTAATTCATCTCCGACCTGCGCCCCGATAAATTCAGATCGCAACAGCTGTATATCCTGCCCGGAATCTTCACGTAAAAGTTCCAGTACGAGATCACCGGTTTGATTAGATTCGCCAACAGCGCCACCATCTTCCTGCACATCCTGGATACGGATTACCACATCACGATCACTGCCAAAGAAGACCACTTCATAATTCTGAAAGCCGGCCTGCTGTAATACATTACGGATATCTTCAAGTTGCGGTGTTTCTTCATACAGCAATTCAGCCTGGGTGCCACCGGTAAAATCCAGACCAAAGCGCATGCCATTGACAAAAAATGAGCCGATGGAAACCACAATCAGTATGGCAGACAGCACCGTGGCAATCTTGCGCTTGCCCATAAAATTGATTGTATTGCTGAAATCTATCATGCTATTTACCGCTTCAAGCCTGGCTGCCTGACTCAGGCATTTTTATACCAATGGAAAGTTTATTTACTTTACGACCACCATAGATGACATTAACAATGGCGCGGGTGACCACTATTGCAGTAAACATGGAAGTCAGAATGCCGATTGACAGCGTCACTGCAAAACCTTTGACGGGACCAGTGCCAATGGAATAGAGAATGATTGCAACCAGCAGCGTGGTAATGTTGGCATCAAGAATGGTTACGAAAGCGCGGCCATAACCCGAATCAATGGCTTTCTGTATACTCAGCCCATTTTTAAGTTCTTCCCTGATTCGGGCAAAAATCAGGACGTTGGCGTCTACAGCCATACCCACTGTCAGCACGATACCGGCAATGCCCGGCAAGGTCAGTGTTGCACCAATAATCGACATCACCGCTACCAGTAAAAACAGATTAATTGCCAGGGCCAGGTTGGCAACCAGTCCGAACAGGCGGTAATAGACCGCCATGAATACCAGCACCAGGGCAAAGCCGATCTGTACCGATAATACGCCACGGTCAATATTTTCCTGTCCCAGGCTGGGTCCAATAGTACTTTCTTCAAGGAAGTACATTGGTGCTGCCAACGCTCCGGATCGGATAAGCAGGGCCAGGTCATTGGCTTCATTGCCGAGCAAACCGGTGATCCTGAATTGTCTGCCCAGGGCGGCCTGAATGGTTGGTGCACTGATTACCCTGACTTCTTCATAAGGCTCAGAACTGGAGATAATCTCGCCATTAGGTAATTGTTCAGTGACGGTACGAACCTTTGTTTCACTCAACAGAATTGCCATGTTACGGCCTATGTTGCCGCGCGTGGCTTCATTCATCTGTCGTGCTCCGGCAGCATCAAGCGTGATGTTAACCTGGGGCAATGAAGTCTGCTGATCAAAGGTCGCCTGTGCCTGGGTAACACTGTCACCCCCGACAATCAGGTCATTTTCCAGGGCAAGTGGCACTCCCTCATAGTCAAACTCAGTCGTTGTTCCCGGCGCAGCATCAGGCTCTGCAACCAGATGAAAACGCAGAGTTGCTACGGTTGAAATAATATCCTTGGCACGGGCTGTATCCTGAATACCAGGCAACTCCACAACAATACGATCTGCCCCCATACGCTGTACTTTTGGCTCTCTGACACCCAGGGCATCAACGCGGGTACGCAAAGTGGAAAGGTTTTGCTGCAGAGCATAGTCCTGCAACAATAAAATACTGGCTTCAGTTGGCTGATAGTAAAGAATAAAGTCACTGCCTATATCGGCATTGCGACTGGTAAGATCAGGAAATTCATCGCGGATCATGCTGTTTGCAGCGCTACGGGTTTCAGCATCGGTAAAACGAATGACTATCCGATTCTGCCCATCCACTTCTATCGGCGGTCTGTAGCGTAAACGTTCTTCACGCAACAGGCGACGCATGACAGCAATAGAGTCATTTAACTGGTTGCTGACGGCCTGTTCCATATCCACTTCCATCAGGAAATGAACGCCACCGCTCAGATCCAGCCCATATGCCATGGGGCCAGCACCAAAAGACTGTAACCAGCCTGGTGTATTGGGAGCCATGTTCTGGGCGATGATATATTCATCAGGCAGAGATAACTGAATTATTTCCTGGGCACGGCGCTGGTCATTCTGATCCTGCAACCGGATCAACCCGGAACCATCTTCCAGCTCTGCTGAAATATAATTAATGCCGTCTGCAATCAGGGAAGCAGCAGCAGTATCAATGGCACTTTGATCAACCAGCCCGCTGTCATGGGATATCTGAATGGCCGGATCTGGTGGATAAAAATTCGGCGCGGCATAAACCAGGGACAGTGCTATAACAAACACGATCAATAGATTTTTCCAGAGAGGATACTTGTTTAACATGTATTAGCGCCGGCCCGTTTTCTGCTGTTTTATCTTGTAATTCTGATTCTGATCTAGCTTTGCTCTATGGATTTAATAGTGCCTTTTGGCAGTACCGCAGAAACCGAGGATTTCTGCATTTTCAACTCAACATTGTCAGCCACTGTTAATGATACATATTGCTCATTTACTTTGGTTACTTTACCCAGAATTCCGCCAGCTGTAATAACCTCATCGCCCTTACTGATAGCCTCTATCAATGTCTTGTGCTCCTTGGCCCGCTTTGATTGCGGACGAATAAGCATGAAGTAGAAAATCAGTATAAAACCACCCAGAAAAATAAAGCTGGTCCAGGGACTAGCCTGTGCGCTTCCATCGGCGGTTTGTGCGTATGCTGAATTGATAAAGAAATTCATAAAATTACCTTGGTGTCAGATGTTATCGGTTTGAGCCTGTGTAGCATGAAAGCTCTCGTTAAAGGCGGCCAATGTACCCTGTTCTATGGCACCGCGCAAATCAGCCATCAGCTTCTGGTAGTAGTGCAGGTTATGGATTGTATTCAATTGCGCTCCAAGCATTTCTTTGCACTTATCCATGTGATGTAAATAGGATCGCGAAAAGTTTTTACAAGTGTAACAACTGCAATTTTTATCCAGAGGCGCCAGATCATCCCGAAATCTGGCATTTCTGAGCTTGAGCACACCTTCTGAGGTAAAAATGTGTGCATTTCTGGCATTTCTGGTTGGCATGACACAATCAAACATATCGATACCACGGGTTACTGCTTCTACCAGGTCAGATGGCGTCCCTACACCCATCAGGTACCTGGGTTTATCTGCTGGCATAGCCTCCGTTATTGTGTCTAGCACCATCATCATTTCATCTTTGGGTTCACCCACGGAGAGTCCGCCGATAGCATAGCCATCAAAGCCAATCTCCTGCAAAGCAGACAGCGATTCGGCTCGTAGTTGCGGATACATTCCACCCTGCACAATTCCAAAGAGTGCAGCTGGATTATCCGAGTGCGCCTGTTTGCAGCGCACGGCCCAGCGCATGGATAACTCCATGGACTCCCGTGCTTCCGCTTCGCTTGCCGGATAAGGCGTGCATTCATCAAATGCCATGACAATATCGGCACCCAGTTCATGCTGCACTTCAATGGCTTTTTCAGGGCTCAAAAAGACTTTATCGCCATTAACAGGTGAGCGAAATTCCACACCTTCCTCAGATATTTTGCGTAAATCACCCAGACTGAAAACCTGGAAGCCACCAGAGTCTGTCAGTATAGGTTTATCCCAGGCCATAAAGTCATGCAGATCACCGTGCCGCTTGATGACATCAGTCCCCGGCCGGAGCATTAAATGGAAGGTATTACCCAGTAAAATATCGGCACCGGTTTCTGTAATCTGCTCAGGCGACAGGCCTTTTACAGAACCATAAGTGCCAACCGGCATGAATGCCGGCGTCTGCACATCGCCCCGCTCGAAGCTCATACAGCCTCGTCGGGCCTGACCATCTGTAGCACTGACTGAAAATTTCACTTTGCTTCTTCCATATAAAAGAAAAGGAAGCTTTTACACTTCCTTTTTTTGCTTCTTACAAATTCGCCGCTCAGTGACGGCTTATCGGGTTTTGATTTCAAAGTGTCTGTGGCATGGATGCCACAGCCAAGCCCCCATGGATGGGTTTACGGCGTCTTTGAAATCAAAACTCATAGGCTGTCACGGTCTGGAATGATTAAGGTAATAAATGTGCGACGCCATCTCTTTCTTCCGCCAATTCCGCTTCAGTCGCTTTCATCAAGTTCTGACTAAAATCATTGATTTCCAGACCCTGTACGATTGTGTACTCACCATTCTCACAGGTCACCGGGAATGAATACATCAGGCCTTCTTCTATACCATAGCTACCATCACTGGGAATGCCCATGCTAACAATTTTGCCATTGGTGCCCAGAGCCCAGTCACGCATGTGCTCAATCGCTGCATTGGCTGCAGAAGCCGCACTGGATAAACCTCGTGCTTTAATGATGGCCGCACCGCGTTGCTGTACCGTAGGAATGAAGTCATCAACAACCCAGTCCATATCAACCAGCTCAGTGGCAGCTGTACCGTCAACAGTACAATGATGAATATCCGGATACTGGGTAGCACTGTGATTACCCCAGATAATCATGCTCTCTACATCGGAGCTGTGCTTGCCGGTTTTTTCAGCCAGCTGCGCCATCGCCCGGTTATGGTCAAGGCGAGTCATAGCAGTGAACTGACCCGGATCCAGGTCAGGCGCATTGCGATAGGCAATCAGGGCATTGGTATTGGCCGGATTACCAACCACGATAACTTTGACATTGCGACTGGCGTTATCGTTGATGGCTTTACCCTGCACAGAGAAAATAGCGGCATTGGCTTCCAACAAATCTTTGCGCTCCATACCAGGTCCGCGTGGCCTTGCACCTACCAGCAGACAATAGTCTGCATCCTTGAATGCAACATTCGGATCATCTGTCTGCACGATGCCTTGAACCAGAGGGAAGGCACAGTCATCAATTTCCATTGCAGTGCCCTTGAGCGCTTCCAAAGCTGGTGTAATTTCCAGTAACTGCAGTATGACCGGCTGGTCTGGTCCCAGCATTGCACCAGAAGCAATTCTGAATAAAAGTGAATAACTGATTTGTCCCGCAGCACCAGTGACTGCAACCCGAACAGGTGATTTCATCGATTGATACCTTTAACTTAATAATTATAGATTTTAAATTGCCGTTTGAGTGACCCAGCGGCGCGAGCGCGCGATTATAGCAAAGTTTCAACGCCTGGACAGCATGCCATGTAGGGCTGCCAGCAAAAAACTCTCGACGAAAAAATCCGTTTAAATGCTCGAGCTTAAAGCTGTAGCTCCCCTTGTGAAAGCATAATCAAAACACCATTAGGATCACGTATCCAGCTTTGGGTTTGGCCTGTTTCTAGCATACCCGACTTCTGGTCCGTGCCAATGAGGCCACCATAGTTCTGAATAGTATCAATTGCCTTCTCAAAATCATTGACGCCAACAAGAAAGATCGGGCCACCCGGATCCTGTACCCTATGGGCAACCGGTTGTCGTGTAGGACCTGTAAACTCCTGGAAAAAAACCGTTATATCTGAATTCGGAAAGGTACCCTGAGCAGTCCTCATTGTCGCAATGCTTCTGTCGCCAAAAAGTGCCTGAATACGGTCATTGGCCGGGCCAACCGGACCCGCCGAGTCCATCTCCATACCAAACACATGATTATAAAAATTCACTGTCTGCCTGAGATCTGCGACAGAGAGCCAGACACGAATATATTCAACCTCACCCGGATCGGTAAATTCCCGATCAGTAAACTCAATCAGTTCAACCATGTAACCATCGCTGTCACGAAGCATAATCGCACGATTGGTTTCCGCAACATAAGACTCACCCGTTTCGGTCAGAACCTGCAGACCAAGATCTTTAGCACGAACCAGCATACTATCCAGGTCACGCACAAACACACCAAGCATGATTGCACCCGGATCCTGAATCCAGGGATGCATAGGCCTTACCGGCGTATTTAGCCATTCCACCAACTCAAATTGAACTGCCCCATTGGGAGTCTGGAGCACAGCAGTTCGCAACATGGAGTTGGCTTCACCTGAGAGCCCTTCTCCTGGAAACGGCTCACCGGGTGGATTGACATATTCCAGCCCTAATACATCATGGTAAAACGCCAGTGAACGATCCAGATCTGCAACATTCAGATGCAAGAAACTTGCAGAAGTGGAGACGAGCGATTGCTCCTGAGCCAATGCCTGCAGACTGGATATTGAAAAACCCAGACTTAAGGATAAACAAAATGTGAGGCGATAAAACTTATTGGTAAATAGCTGTAGCATATCTTGTTACCATATTGTTTTTATTAAGGATGATAAAGCATAAACACCTTATGAGTTCTGCGCAAGAATCTGCAACGCTTCCCTTTTCTGTTGCACGATAACAGGAAAACCCTGATACCGGGGGCCTTGCGTCTCACTTTGCCCGGACTTTACCCGTGCTATATCAACTACATTGTCAGTCTAGAAGCGACCACTTACTGTTACCCGTGCATTAAGGGGTACGCCTACCGATACCTGGTGTGCACTATGGGAATTGGGGAAATACAGCTCATCAGTCAGGTTCTCGATATTAAGCGGTAGTCTAAGTTTTTCAGATACATCATAGTATGCAGCCACATCAACACGGGTGTAGGCAGGTAACTGGGCCGTGCTGTCGTTAGTGATAAAACTGTCATCCTGGTGGGTCACACCAAGCGCCAGACCAAGCTGACTGGTCGCCTGGAAAGTATTCCAGACAGAAAACATGTTTTCCGGCAGTTCTCTGGGACGCAAACCGGTAGGTCCGGACCGGTTTACCTGTTCACCATCAAGACTGCTGTAACCGGCAGACATATACCATTGATTTGATACCTGACCCTGAAGCTGCAATTCAAATCCTGTAATTTCAGAGTCAATGACATCCAGTGTGGCGGGATCACCATCAGCAACCTGCGGTGAACTTTGTTGAATCTCAAATATGGCGGCAGTCAGACTCAGTCCCTGGCTGAAATCCCACTTCACACCACTTTCCAGATTGTCAAAAGTATTGGGATCCAGCTGGTTATTGCTGCCATTAATATTTGCAAATTGCTCGCCACTGCGAGGCAGGAAAGTCTCACTGTAACTGGCATAAATTGAAATATTTTCCTCAGGTTTGAAAACAAGACCCAGGCGCGGTGTGATTTTTTCATCCCGGCGGCTCCTGTTTTCATTAGCAACAGCATTGAAGACCTCAATATCGAAGCTGTCATAACGGGCACCGAGAATTACATCCAGCTTATCGTGAAGCGCAATTTCATCCTGAATGTATAAAGAGTACACCTCAATATTTACCCACGTATCGTCATTAAGGTCAGTGGTAAAACTGTTCGTGGTTGGTGCACCGGATGAATTGATGCCACGTCCGCCTCTGAGAAACAGTGGCCGCGATATTGAAAAAAGCTCAGTGTCATCTGAACTGGCACTCCAGAACGCATTGTAACGATCCTGGTCTGACGAAGTATCAATATACTCGGCTCCTGCAATAATTGTGTGAAAGATGCTGCCAGTAGCTAAATCACGTATCAGGTTACCTGACAGAATCAGGTTGTTACGTTCAGTGGTATCCAGATAGCCATCCAGGGTTACCTCATCAGGTGACGTCACCGGATCATAAGC
>JAYPJO010000061.1:0-1345 GCA_038128465.1 Gammaproteobacteria bacterium | reverse complement strand
ATCATAAGCCGCTGCATAGAAATTCTGGTACAGTTTGCCATAATCTCCATAAAAAACGCTGAAGTTGCCTTTCATGTCATCTGAAAAATCATACTGCAACGCGGCACGCAACAAGTGAGCTTCCAGCTCCGTTGAATTCACGTCTGGATCGGCAAACAGTATGTCCTGAAATGCTTCTACAGGTCGGCCATCAGCGCCGGTTGGAATACCGCGATCAATAAAACGCTGATGGTCTATATATTCATAGGAAAGATCGACTATAGTTGCAGGATTCAGTATAAATTTGAAGGTCGGATTAACACCAATGCGCTCACCATCATAAAAATCACGCTGGTTGTTGGGACGCTCATAAAACGCATTAATACGGAAAGCTGTGTCATCGCTGATACTCACATTTCTGTCGAGCTGAATACTGTATTCACCAAAACTATCAACACCGGCCTGGTAGCTTGTGAAATTTTCCCCGACCACACCCTTCTTGGTAACTCGATTTAAAATCCCGCCGGTTCCACCACGCCCAAATAAAAGTGCATTTGGCCCTCGCAGAATTTCGACCTGCTCCAGGTTGTATAGTGGACGGTAATACTGGACATCATCGCGTGCCCCATCTATATAAAAATCTGCTGTAGAGCGAACACCACGAAATACCACGGCATCACGGTGACCTTCTCCCTGTGAGGTACTGACTCCGGGGGTATAATTGATGATATCGCCAATGGCTGTAAAACCCTGTAATCTGATCTGATCGGCAGTAACAATGGAAAGACTCTGGGGGACATCAATAATAGGTGTTGGCGTTCTCAGGGCATTAACCTGGTCTCTGTCTAAATACTCTCCACTGACCATCATTTCAGTAATACTTGCCTGTGATGTATTTTGTGCAACAACCCCAGTAGAGCTACACAAAACAATAAATGTCATAAAGGTACACTGCATGAAAGAAAAGCGGTTCACTGCTGATATTCTCCTGAATTAATTTGAGGGAATAAT
The DNA here is from genome assembly GCA_038128465.1 of Gammaproteobacteria bacterium. GTDB lineage: Bacteria > Pseudomonadota > Gammaproteobacteria > Pseudomonadales > Pseudohongiellaceae > UBA5109. The sequence goes on along the minus strand of JAYPJO010000061.1, from coordinate 355 downwards.
TCTATTTAATATGCAAATGATAATCAATATCATTTGCATTATTATTAAATAGATTTTGCTAAAAATATTTCCTTGAAAACCAATGCTGTGTATTAATGTCAATTCACCCCCATGGACAGTAAAAATCTTTCTGTAAACCGCAAAAAAAAAGACTTGCAGACCGGCACTCTGATAAAATCTAGGCCAATCCTTCTTGAAACTCAGGTAATCTACCCGGACGCTTTAATGCGCAAAACAAAAATCATCTGCACCCTTGGGCCTGCAACCAGTAACTACGAAAAGATAAAGGAAATGCATGATGCCGGGATGGATATCATCCGGTTGAATATGTCGCATGCCCCACACAAGTGGGTTG
>JAYPJO010000060.1:1560-10257 GCA_038128465.1 Gammaproteobacteria bacterium | reverse complement strand
ACGCATAATTGTTCGTGTGCACGATAAAGAAACTATCGCGGGTGAAGCCGGTGTTGATATCTATAATCTGACCAAATATACCCGCTCCAATCAGAATACCTGTATCAATCAGCGTCCTCTGGTGAAGGTCGGCGACAAGGTCGAGGCAGGTGATATCCTGGCTGACGGTCCTTCCATCGATATGGGAGAGCTGGCTCTTGGTCAGAACATGCGTATCGCATTTATGCCGTGGAATGGTTACAACTTCGAAGACTCCATTCTGATATCTGAGCGAGTGGTCAAAGAAGATCGTTTTACTTCAATCCACATTCAGGAATTAACCTGCATCGCCCGAGATACCAAGCTGGGTTCTGAAGAAGTCACGGCTGATATTCCTAATGTGGGCGAAAGTGCACTGGGTCGTCTGGATGAATCTGGTGTTGTATATATCGGCGCAGAAGTAAATGCTGGTGATATTCTGGTAGGCAAAGTTACGCCTAAGGGTGAAACCCAGCTAACACCTGAAGAGAAACTGTTACGCGCCATTTTCGGTGAGAAGGCCTCAGACGTTAAAGATACTTCATTGCGTGTACCCAGCTCAGTCAAGGGTACTGTCATTGATGTTCAGATTTTTACCCGTGACGGTCTTGAAAAAGACAAACGGGCTTTGGAAATTGAAGAGCAGCAATTGGCCAAGGTACGCAAGGATATCGAAGATGAGTATCGTATTGTTGAAGAAGCAACCTTCCAGCGTTTGCGTAAAGCTCTGACTGGCAAGAAAGTTTCTGGTGGCCCAAAACTGAAGAAAGGCGACACCCTGAAAGCTGAGTACCTGGACGGACTTGCAGCCGATGACTGGTTTAAACTGAGACTGGTCGATGACAAGCTCAGTGAGCAGCTGGAAAATGCTGGTGTTCAACTGAAAGAACGTCGCGAAGAACTGGATGAGCGTTTTGAAGACAAGAAGCGCAAGCTGATACAGGGCGACAATCTGGCTCCCGGCGTATTGAAAATCGTAAAAGTCTATCTGGCTATCAAGCGTCGTATACAGCCAGGTGACAAAATGGCTGGACGTCATGGTAATAAAGGGGTTATCTCGGTAATCATGCCGGTAGAAGATATGCCATATGATGATCAAGGTAATCCGGTAGATATCGTGCTGAACCCGCTGGGCGTTCCTTCCCGTATGAATGTTGGTCAGATACTTGAGACGCATCTGGGTGCGGCTGCCAAGGGTCTTGGTGAAAAAATCAATAACATGGTGCAGGAGCAACAGAAAGTTGCTGAAATCAGAAAGCTGTTAGACAAGATTTATAATGGCATTGGTGATGCATTACGTCAGGAAGATCTGTCCAGTTTGAGTGATGCTGAAATCATGGAACTGGCCAGCAACCTGAAAGATGGTGTGCCAATGGCGACTACTGTTTTTGATGGTGCCAGTGAAGTGGAAATTAAACAGATGCTGGAACTTGCTGACATGAGTGAGGATGGCCAGATTACGCTTTATGATGGCCGTACCGGTGATGCATTCGACCGTAAAGTTACCGTTGGAATCATGTACATGCTGAAACTGAATCATCTGGTCGATGACAAGATGCATGCCAGGTCTACGGGTTCATACTCACTCGTTACACAACAACCTTTGGGTGGTAAAGCTCAATTTGGTGGTCAGCGCTTTGGTGAAATGGAGGTATGGGCACTTGAAGCATATGGTGCAGCATACACCCTGCAGGAGATGCTGACTGTTAAATCCGATGACGTTGCTGGTCGAACCAAAATGTATAAGAACATTGTTGATGGTGACCATCGCATGGAAGCTGGCATGCCTGAATCTTTTAACGTACTGGTTAAGGAGATTCGATCTTTGGGCATAGATATGGAACTGGAAAGCGATAACTAAAACCAATTTAGATTAAGGTGTCAGATTAAGATTAATCTGACTCCACTTACCACTAGGGTGGAGGATAAGAATGAAAGACCTGTTAGGTTTATTAAAGTCACAATCACAAGCTAAAGACTTTGATTCAATTCGAATTGGTTTGGCCTCGCCACAATTAATTCGATCCTGGTCATTTGGTGAGGTGAAAAAGCCTGAAACCATTAATTACCGTACCTTTAAACCAGAAAGAGAAGGCCTTTTCTGTGCCAAGATTTTTGGCCCGGTCAAAGACTATGAATGCCTGTGCGGCAAATACAAACGTCTTAAGCACAGAGGTGTTATCTGTGAAAAATGTGGTGTGGAAGTTGCCCTTTCAAAGGTTCGCCGTGAGCGCATGGGGCATATCGAATTGGCCAGCCCTGTTGCCCATATCTGGTTTTTAAAGTCATTACCATCGCGTATTGGTCTATTACTGGATATGACTTTGCGGGATATTGAGCGAATTTTATATTTCGAATCTTTTGTAGTGACTGATCCGGGCATGACCACACTGGAACGTGGACAGCTGTTAAATGATGAGCAGTATTACGATGCACTGGAAGAGTTTGGTGATGATTTTCAGGCCAAGATGGGTGCAGAAGCAATTCAGGATCTGATGACAGATCTGGATATTGAGGATGAAGCTAATACCCTGCGTGAAGAGATTCCAAACACCAACAGTGAAACCAAACTGAAAAAACTGTCCAAACGCTTGAAATTGTTGGATGGCTTTATCAATTCAGGGAATAAACCAGAATGGATGGTACTGTCGGTATTGCCAGTATTGCCGCCAGATTTACGTCCACTTGTACCGCTTGATGGTGGTCGTTTTGCAACTTCTGATTTGAATGATTTATATCGCCGAGTCATTAATCGCAACAATCGTCTGAAACGACTGCTTGATCTGAATGCACCTGACATTATTGTTCGTAATGAAAAACGCATGCTGCAGGAGTCAGTAGATGCCCTGCTGGATAATGGTCGTCGTGGTCGGGCCATAACCGGTTCTAACAAGCGCCCATTAAAATCACTTGCCGATATGATTAAAGGTAAGCAGGGCCGCTTCCGTCAGAATCTGTTGGGTAAGCGTGTGGACTATTCTGGCCGTTCTGTGATCGTGGTTGGTCCTACCTTAAAACTGCATCAGGCCGGCTTGCCCAAGAAAATGGCTCTGGAGCTATTTAAACCCTTCATTCTCGGTAAATTAATCCTGCGTGGTGCAGCCACCACAATCAAGGCAGCCAAGAAAATGGTTGAAAAAGAAACCGCTGAGGTCTGGGATATTCTTGCTGAAGTGATTCGCGAGCATCCAATTCTGTTGAACCGTGCACCCACACTGCACAGATTGGGCATCCAGGCATTTGAACCGGTATTGATTGAAGGTAAGGCAATTCAGCTTCATCCGCTGGTTTGTGCAGCCTATAACGCTGACTTCGATGGCGACCAGATGGCGGTGCATATTCCGCTGACATTGGAAGCTCAATTGGAAGCGCGCTCATTGATGATGTCGACTAATAACATTCTTTCACCTGCTTCGGGTGAGCCGATCATTGTACCTTCCCAGGATGTCGTACTGGGTCTGTATTACATGACCCGTGAGCGAATCAATGTGCAGGGCGAAGGTATGGTCTTTGCAAACACTAATGAAGTGCTTAAAGCCTATGATTCGAAAAATGTACATTTGCAGGCCCGCATTAAAGTGCGCCTGACAGAAGTGCTGTTTGACGAAAATGGTGAACGCATAGAAAACAAGTCAATTGTAGAAACGACAGTTGGTCGTGTTCTGCTGTTTGAAATTGTTCCGGATGGCATGCCCTTCAGTCTGGTCAACCAGAAAATGGCCAAAAAACAGATTTCAACCATCATCAACAGCTGTTACCGCAATGTTGGACTGAAGGAAACGGTTATATTTGCCGATCAGCTGATGTACATGGGCTACAAATATTCAACTTACTCGGGTTCTTCTATCGGTGTAAATGATTTCGAGATACCTGATGAAAAAGCCACACTTATTGCCAAGGCAGAAGCTGAAGTTGCAGAGATTGAATCACAATTCTCATCAGGTCTGGTTACCCAGGGTGAGAAATACAATAAAGTGATTGATATCTGGTCGCGTGCCAATGATCAGGTCGCCAAATCCATGATGGATGGTCTGTCTACTGAAAAAGTGATCAATCGTGATGGCGATGAAGAGGAACAGGAATCCTTCAACTCGGTTTATATCTATGCTGACTCAGGTGCCAGGGGATCCCCCGCTCAGATTCGTCAGCTGGCCGGTATGCGCGGTCTGATGGCTAAGCCAGACGGCTCTATCATTGAAACACCTATCACAGCTAACTTCCGTGAAGGTTTGAATATTCTGCAGTACTTTATTTCAACTCATGGTGCTCGTAAGGGTCTTGCTGATACTGCGTTGAAAACAGCCAACTCTGGTTACCTGACACGTCGTCTTGTGGATATTTCACAGGATCTTGTCATCAAGGAAGCAGATTGCGGCACACAAACTGGTTTGACCATGACACCAATTATTGAAGGTGGTGACATCATTGCACCTCTGGGAGAGCGTGTTCTGGGTCGCGTGGTAGCTCAGGATGTCGTTAATGCTGAAGGTGAGACTGTTATTGAAGCCGGTACCATGATTGATGAGAAGCTGATCGATACTCTTGAGACCAACAGTATTGATGAAGTCATCGTCCGCTCAGCCATTACTTGTGAAGCCAATCAGGGTATCTGCCGATTGTGCTATGGCCGTGATCTCGGCCGTGGACATCTGGCTAACATTGGTGAATCTGTAGGTGTAGTAGCCGCGCAGTCAATTGGTGAACCTGGCACTCAGTTAACCATGCGTACTTTCCATATTGGTGGTGCTGCATCCAGAGCCACTGCAGCAGATAGCGTGCAGGTCAAGACTACCGGTACCTTACATTTACATAACATGAAAACTGTTAAGAAAGTCAGTGGCGAACTGGTCGTTGTATCTCGTTCTGGCGAACTTTACATCAATGATACGCATGGCCGTGAGAAAGAACGTTACAAGTTGCCTTACGGTGCTGTCATTAATGGTGAGGATAATTCAGAAGTTGAGATTGGCCAGGTTGTAGCGAGCTGGGATCCACATACTCACCCGATTGTTGTTGAAGTCGCCGGTAAGGTGAAATTTGATGGTATGGAAGAAGGTTTGAGTGTTACCCATCAGACAGATGAGATTACCGGCCTGTCCAGCATATCGGTTATGGAGACCGCTGAAAGACCCTCTGCCGGCAAGGATTTGCGTCCCGCAATTACTCTGCTTGATGGCAAGGGCAAGGAATTAACACTGCCAGGCACTTCCGTTCCTGCACATTATTTCCTGCCAGCTAAAGCCATTGTGGGTGTAGAAGATGGCGACAAGGTCAATATTGGCGACATTATTGCTCGTATTCCACAGGAAGGTTCCAAGACCCGTGATATCACCGGTGGTCTGCCAAGGGTTGCTGACCTGTTTGAAGCCAGAAAGCCAAAAGAGCCAGCTATACTTGCTGAGATTTCAGGTACAGTGAGTTTTGGTAAGGAAACCAAGGGTAAGCGCCGTTTGGTAATTACACCGACTGATGGCAGTGATCATTATGAAGTGCTGATTCCGAAATGGCGTCAAATGACTGTCTTCGAAGGTGAGTTCATTGAAAAGGGTGAAATCGTTTCTGATGGGCCACCAACTCCGCACGATATCCTTCGACTCAAAGGAGTTGAAGCCCTGGCCAGTTATATTGTTAATGAAGTACAGGATGTATATCGATTACAGGGTGTTCGTATTAACGATAAGCATATTGAAGTTATTGTGCGCCAGATGTTGCGTAAAGCTGAAATTGTGGATATGGGAGATTCTTCATTCATCAAGGGTGAGCAGGTTGAATACATCAGAGTACGTACCGAAAATGACAGGCTGGTTGAAGAAGGCAAACAACCAGCCAAATTTGAACGCGTATTGCTGGGAATCACCAAGGCTTCCCTGGCAACTGAATCATTCATTTCGGCAGCTTCGTTCCAGGAAACCACCCGTGTACTTACCGAAGCAGCTGTTACCGGTAAGCAGGACTTCCTGCATGGCCTCAAGGAAAACGTGGTAGTCGGACGCTTGATACCAGCCGGTACAGGGCTGACTTATCATGAGACCAGACGGTTACGTGCTGAAGCTAAACGTGCCGCTGAACAGGAAGCAGATGGTGTATCAGCCAGTGAAGTGGAAGCAGCATTGAGCGAGGCGTTGAAATCTGAAGCGGAATCAGCATCAGCCGAAGAAGCAACTGAAGACTAGAAGTAGAGAAAAACAGTTTATAAGAATACCGGTGTTAGAAAGGATTCAAAGAGTCTGACACCGGGTTTAAGTTGACTAAGGCGGTGCGGCTCTTTAAAATCGCGCCTCTTTGAATAACTTCATAATGAAGTTTAGTAAATAGTTGATTTTGAAAGCTGTAGCTATACACAGGTAAGCGATGCAGCAGAAAGTACCACAAGTACTTACAAATGCAGGAGTAATGAATGGCAACTGTTAACCAATTGGTTAGAAAGCCCAGAAGAAGCAAAGTAGAAAAAAGCGATGTGCCAGCCCTGCAGGGTTGCCCACAACGTCGTGGTGTGTGTACACGTGTTTATACCACTACACCAAAGAAGCCTAATTCTGCACTGCGCAAAGTCTGTCGTGTCCGTCTCACCAATGCCTATGAGGTAACTTCTTATATTGGTGGTGAAGGTCATAATCTGCAGGAACACTCGGTGGTACTTATCCGCGGTGGCAGGGTTAAAGATTTACCCGGTGTGCGTTATCACACCGTTAGAGGCAGCCTGGATACATCCGGAGTTGCAGATCGTAAACAAGGTCGCTCCAAATACGGTACCAAACGACCTAAATCTTAAAATTAACTTTATTGTAAATTTAAAACAGTAAGGCCAGGTAAGGTTAATATCCTTCATCCTGGGTAACCTGAAGAGAGGAAAGCATGCCTAGAAGACGAGTTGTCGCCAAGCGCGAAGTTCTGCCTGATCCCAAATACGGTAATAAAATTCTTGCGAAATTCATGAACCATGTCATGGTTGATGGCAAGAAGTCTGTTGCCGAGAAAATTGTTTATGGTGCACTGGATGTGGTCGCTGAAAAAGCTGATGCTGAAGCACTGGAAACATTTGAAGCTGCTCTGGAAAATATTGCACCTCTGGTGGAAGTGAAATCACGCCGTGTTGGTGGTGCAACCTATCAGGTCCCTGTAGAAGTACGACCAGAGCGTCGTAACGCGTTGGCAATGCGCTGGCTGGTGGAACATTCCCGTAATCGTGGTGAAAAATCCATGGCATTACGATTAGCTGGTGAGATTATGGATGCATCACAGGGCCGCGGCAGCGCTGTGAAAAAACGAGAAGATGTGCATCGCATGGCTGAAGCCAATAAAGCTTTCTCACATTACCGTTTCTAAACTAATTATTTTGTGTAATCAACCTAAGATTGAGGTCTAGACTGTGGCTAGAAAAACTCCCATTAATCGCTATCGGAATATTGGTATTGTTGCTCACGTTGATGCCGGCAAAACCACGACTACTGAGCGTGTACTCTTTTATACCGGTATTTCTCATAAAATCGGTGAGGTACATGATGGTGCTGCTACCATGGACTGGATGGAGCAGGAACAGGAGCGTGGAATTACCATTACTTCTGCGGCGACTACCTGTTTCTGGCGTGGTATGGATAATCAATTTGATGAATTCCGTATCAATATTATTGATACCCCGGGACACGTTGACTTCACTATTGAGGTAGAGCGCTCTTTGCGGGTTCTGGATGGTGCCGTTGTAGTACTTTGCGCAAGCTCGGGAGTTCAGCCCCAGACGGAAACTGTCTGGCGTCAGGGCAATCGTTATGAAGTTCCACGCATGGTGTTTGTTAATAAAATGGACCGTGCTGGTGCAGATTTTCTGAAAGTTGTGCAACAGATCAAAGACCGTTTGGGAGCAAACCCTGTTCCGATTCAGCTGGCTATAGGTGCAGAAGATGAATTTAAGGGTGTAATCGACCTGGTAAAAATGAAACAGATCATCTGGAACGAAAATGATCAGGGTACTACTTTTGAATATGCTGATATCCCCGATAACATGATGGCTGAAGCTGAAAAATGGCATGAAGAAATGGTGGAGTCTGCTGCTGAAGCGACTGAAGAATTGATGGATAAATATCTGGAAGAGGGTTCTCTGACAGAAGCTGAAATCAAGGAAGGACTGCGCGTACGTACACTGGCCAACGAAATAGTACCGACACTTTGTGGTTCAGCCTTCAAAAATAAAGGCGTTCAGGCGGTACTGGATGCAGTAGTTGATTACCTGCCCTCGCCAACAGATGTAAAAGCAATTCAGGGTGTACTGGAAGATGGTGAAACTCTTGAAACCCGTGAATCAGATGACAATGCACCTTTTGCTGCACTGGCATTCAAGATCGCGACGGATCCCTTTGTGGGCACACTGACTTTTTTCCGTGTGTATTCAGGAAAGCTGCAATCTGGTGATTCAGTATACAACCCACTGAAGCAGAAGAAAGAGCGTGTTGGTCGAATGGTACAGATGCATGCTAATTCTCGCGAAGAAATCAAAGAAGTACTGGCTGGTGATATTGCCGCAGCCATTGGTCTGAAAGACGTTACCACCGGTGAGACACTGTGCGCAGAAGACAAGCAGATTACCCTTGAGAAAATGGACTTCCCAGAACCTGTTATCTCGGTGGCTGTTGAACCAAAAACCAAAGCAGCCCAGGAAAAAATGGGTATTGCGTTGGGTAAGCT
>JAYPJO010000060.1:0-1550 GCA_038128465.1 Gammaproteobacteria bacterium | reverse complement strand
CTGATGAAGAGTCCGGTCAGACAATTATTTCCGGTATGGGTGAATTACATCTGGATGTACTGGTTGACCGTATGCGCCGTGAATTTAATGTTGAAGCGAATATTGGTAAACCGCAGGTCGCTTATCGTGAAACCATTCGCCGGGCTGTTGAAGTTGAAGGTAAGCACGTCAAGCAGTCTGGTGGTCGAGGACAGTATGGTCATGTCTGGTTAAGACTGGAACCATTACCGGCAGATGCGGAATACGAATTTGTTAATGAAATCGTTGGTGGCGTAATCCCCAAAGAGTATATCCCAGCTGTTGATAAAGGCGTTCAGGAACAGATGCAAAACGGCTGTCTGGCAGGATACCCCTTGCTGGCCATGAAAGTAACGCTTTACGATGGCTCTTTCCATGATGTTGACTCCTCAGAAATGGCCTTTAAGATTGCCGGCTCAATGGCTCTGAAAAAAGGCGCTCTGGAGGCAGATGCTGCCTTGCTAGAGCCAGTTTTCGCTGTCGAAGTTGTAACACCAGAAGAATATATGGGCGATGTGATGGGTGACCTCAACCGTCGGCGTGGCGTTGTGCAGGGTATGGAAGATACTGTTGCTGGTAAGGTCATTACTGCAGAAGTCCCCCTGGCAGAGATGTTTGGCTATTCCACTGATTTGCGTTCGGCTACGCAGGGACGGGCAACCTATACTATGGAATTTACCAAGTATGCAGAAGTGCCTAATAATGTAGCTGAGGCTGTAATCAAAGGGTAGTACCTGCTAATTATAGAATTGCAGCGCTGGCCATCTAACTCTTTGCCCAAGAGCAAGTAGTACTAACCGCCCAATATGCAAGATAATAAAAAAGCCCTCGATAGAGGGCTTTTTTTGCTTTGAAGTTCTAGATTAATAATCAGGGTAACTCAAATACCCATACTGAAGAGCTTGGTGACGCTGGTAAACTGATCTCTGGTACCAGACGCCCAAATGTTGCTGTTTGTGCACCGCCATACCCGACGACTATGGCAACATATTGTTTACCATCGACCGCAAAGGTAACCGGGTTGGTATTAGGAACATCAGTCAGTGTGGTATGCCATAATGCTTCACCAGTCATATCATCATAAGCTGTGAGATTACGATCCAGAGCCCCAGCAAACACAAGCCCACCGGCAGTAGCCAGGACACCGGTAGACTGAGGAGCACGCTGACGTTCGATCCATGCCTGTGTCATATTTTCACCGACATTGATAGCTTGAATATGACCATAAAGACCATCACTATCATCACGAGGGCGAATCATCCAGTTATAACCGGCAGATAAGGCTCCCGAGCCGAGGCCTTCACCAGTTGGCATCAAATCCATACAGGATTCGACAGCAGGCACATACAGCATCTGTGTTTCAGGGTTGTAGGCCCCGGGGGTCCAGCTCCTTCCACCACCAGCATGAGGACAGACTATTTTGCGTTCGCCATCAGGGTACAGTGACATATCAACAATTTTTCTGTCAGTTTCAGGATCAACACCCAGAATGAAATTCTGCAGTCCCATATCGTAGGAGAACAGGTATTCAC
>JAYPJO010000059.1:0-10340 GCA_038128465.1 Gammaproteobacteria bacterium | reverse complement strand
ATCGCCAACTGGTGTTCGTCAAGCTGCAGATAGGTGTTTCCAATTCCCATATAAAGCTCAGATAAACGGTAATCATAGGGACCGCCTTCTAGCTCAAATTCTAAAATGCTTTGTTGAAACTGCTCCAGTGATGAGTCCAGAAAATTACGATTTATAGACCTTTCTTCCTGATCATCTTGGAGTTGTTGAGCAGGCCCGGCAGACGGTAATGGAGATAGCTCAATAGTACTGAATTGTGCAGAACCATTTTCATCAGTTTCTGTCAGCTCAACAGTCTGGATTAAAACTGGATCAAAAATCAGTGGCGCCATTCTTGCACGCCTGTTCTGTTCACTATCAAGCACGCTTTCTAATATGGCCCTATCCACATCAGTTCTAGTCTGGGAACCCGGCTGGCTCAATGCAGCAGCAGGAATAACGCTTATAATGAGCGTCAGTAAAATATGAATAAAAGAGCGGCTATAATCCGGCATGTCTAACCAAAATTTTAATCCTAATGACCAGTGGTATCTGGCTTTGTTACATTCTATTGTGCTTTAAGCAGGATATGGAAACTTTATTTATGTGTATTTAATCTTGGCTATAGCCTAGTTTTGCTGGCTAGAAATTTCAATAGCTGCATTACTGTCAGGAACATAAAAAAGCCAAGCGGGAGGGCATACTGATATAAATACACTAATTAAATACTTTTTAGATAGTTATTATCTATCATTAATTGATACATTTTTTGCTGTTATGTTTGTGTCACTGCAAATTGGGTGGCTTTATTTACTAGACCTTTAACAATTTTGGCGAACTTTGCTGTTTATTTATTAAGTAAGCATGGAATATTGACCTGACTTGAGCGCATTATAAAAGCTGCCTCGATTTTATTGTTATAAAGCTAAAAATATACTGTTTGAGAAACGATTTTCTGTGAATGAAAATGATACAATTGCCGGCGCTTAAGTCGTTCTGTTTAAACGGTCATTTATAATCTTAGTTATTAGCAATGTTGCAAGATTCTTCTATGCCGTGAGTAACGACAATATTCATCGTGAAGGTACAACTTCCGTTTGGTCTGACATTTTTATCGGCATAGCCGGAACAGCGCTGTATTGGGTAAGTAGACTTGAATTTAAAACAAACTCCTTTATTTGAATTGCATACTGAGCTGGGTGCAAAGCTGGTACCTTTTGCCGGTTATGCCATGCCAGTGTCATATCCTCTGGGGATATTGAAAGAGCACCTTCATACCCGTGAATCGGCGGGTTTATTTGATGTTTCACATATGGGGCAGGTAATGATCAGTGGTTTTGATGCTGCCCGGGCATTGGAGGGTCTCGTCCCAATAGATCTGGAAGCACTTGCTGTTAATCAGCAGAGTTATGCACTGTTAACTAATCAAGACGGTGGCGTCATTGATGACCTGATGATCACTCGTTTAGCTGAAAACAGTTTTTACATGGTGATCAATGCAGCCTGTAAGGAAAAAGATATTCAGCATTTACAGGAAAAATTGCCGGAACTTGAGATAGAAATTCTTGATGAGCGCGCACTGCTCGCACTGCAGGGACCAGCAGCCAAAACTGTACTGGCCAGATATGTGAACGGCCTGGAAAAAATTGGTTTTATGTGGAGTGTCAGTACGGATATTGAAGGCATCGAATGTCTGATTAATAGAGCCGGATATACCGGGGAAGATGGTTTTGAAATATCGGTTAAAAATGCAGATGCAGAAAAGCTGGCGAGATTGTTACTGGCCCATGATGAAGTTGAAGCAACTGGCTTGGGCGCCAGAGATTCGTTGAGACTTGAAGCCGGCCTGTGCCTTTATGGACATGAGCTTGCTGAAAATATCAGCCCGATTGAAGCAGGACTGATCTGGAGTATAAGTAAAAGTCGCCGCCAGGGCGGAGAAAAAGCCGGTGGTTTTCTGGGAGCCGATAAAATACTGGAACAAATAGAGAGAGGTGTTATGGTCAAGCGTGTCGGGCTACAACTGAAAGGCAGAGTGGCAGCGCGTGAAGGTACAGAAATACTGTCCAGTACGGGAGATAAAATTGGTGAAGTCACGAGTGGAGGATTTGCCCCAAGTCTTGGGTCGCCGGTTGCCATCGCCTTTGTTAATAGAGAATTTACAGAGCCAGGGACTCAATTACAGGCTGTCGTAAGAAATAAAAACCTACCCGCACAGGTCACTAAAATGCCCTTTGTCCCCCAGAGTTATTACCGGGTGTAATGAATTAATCGCAAACTGCAAAATACCTGACAAGAAAATCAAGAGAAACTGTCAAAATAGAATTTGAAGAGTAAATAATAAATATGAAGCCATTGTCCGAACTTGAAACACAGCAGGAATTTATTGCTCGCCATCTTGGCCCGACTGTAGATGAGCAACAAAACATGCTGGAGCAACTGGGCTATAGCTCGATGGATGAATTTATCCAGACTGTTGTGCCGGCATCAATTCTTATGTCGGATGACCTGGCTTTGCGTGAAAGTATGAGTGAAACAGATGCATTGGCAGAGTTACGTAATCTGGCTAATCAAAATAAAGTCTATAAATCCTACATTGGACAGGGTTATTACAACACCTTGACGCCAACGGTGATACTCAGAAATATCCTGGAAAATCCGGCATGGTACACAGCCTATACGCCTTATCAGGCTGAAATTTCACAGGGTCGTCTGGAAGCCCTGCTGAATTTCCAGACCATGGTCAGTGATTTATGTGGTATGGATATAGCCAACGCCTCCTTGCTTGATGAGGGAAGTGCAGCAGCAGAAGCAATGACTTTGTGCCAGCGCATGAGTAAATCCTTATCTGGTACTTTTTTTGTTGATGAAAACTGTTTTCCACAAACGCTTGAAGTCATAAAAACGCGGGCAGAGGCATTTGGAATCAACCTCGTTATCGGTAAACCAGAGCAGGCTCTGGATCAAGACTGCTTTGCTATGTTGATACAAAATCCGGGAGCCGATGGATCTGTCACGGATTATTCCGGACTTATAGAGCAGGCGCATGAAAAACAGATTCTGGTTACCGTGGCAGCCGATTTATTAAGCCTGATGTTAATAAAGTCACCTGGCGCTATGGGCGCTGATGTCGTTATTGGTTCGAGTCAGCGCTTTGGTGTGCCGCTTGGTTTTGGCGGGCCGCATGCAGCATTTATGGCAACTCGGGAAAGTTTCAAGCGCTCCCTGCCAGGACGTCTGATTGGTGTGTCCCAGGATACCCGGGGCAAGCCAGCCTATCGCCTGGCGTTGCAGACAAGGGAGCAACATATACGTCGCGAAAAGGCGACCAGTAATATTTGTACTGCACAGGTGCTACTGGCAGTCATTGCGGGCATGTATGCGGTGTACCACGGGCCGCAAGGATTGCGAAAAATTGCTGAACGCGTACATACCATGACGGCCATACTGGCGGCAGGCCTGCACTATTCAGATGTGAAAATTAAGAACCATTCTTTCTTCGACACATTAACACTTGAAACTGGGGAAAAAACACCGAACATTCATCAGGAAGCTCGCAGACTTGGTATTAACCTACGCGAAATAAATGACACCTGTCTAGGTATTTCCCTGGATGAAACTTCTACGACAGATGATATTAAAAAGTTATGGTCTGTATTTTCTGATACCGAAGTGGATTTTGCCGAAGCTGAAGCGGAAGCAAAAGCGGGCATTGAAGAGGGCATGCAGCGTCAGGATGAAGTACTTGGCCATCCCATTTTTAACAGCAATCATTCTGAAACAGCGATGTTGCGATATATGAGAAAGCTGGCAGACAAGGATATTGCCCTGGACAGAGCCATGATACCCCTGGGTTCTTGCACCATGAAGCTTAATGCAACATCGGAAATGATACCGATTACCTGGCCGGAGTTTGGCCAGATTCATCCCTTTGTTCCAAAAGATCAGGTGAGTGGATACCTGCAGATGATTACTGAGTTGGAAGCCATGCTTTGTGAAATAACCGGTTATGCAGCAGTTTCCCTGCAGCCAAATGCCGGATCACAGGGAGAATATGCAGGCTTGCTGGCAATCCGAGCCTGGCAAAAAGCCCGTGGTGAGGGGCAGCGCAATATCTGTTTAATCCCCAGTTCTGCCCATGGTACCAATCCGGCATCGGCACAAATGTGCGGCATGAAAGTCGTAGTGGTGAAGTGCGACACTAATGGCAATGTCGATCTTGAGGACCTGAGGCTTAAAGCTGAACAGCATGCTGATGAACTGGCAGCGATCATGGTGACTTATCCATCCACCCATGGTGTATTCGAAGAAGATATCCAGGAGGTATGCGACATCGTGCATGAACATGGCGGTCAAGTGTATATGGATGGAGCAAATCTGAATGCCATGGTGGGGCTTTGCCAGCCTGGTAAGTTTGGTGGCGATGTGTCTCATCTCAACCTGCACAAGACATTCTGCATTCCACACGGCGGCGGCGGACCTGGCGTAGGCCCGGTAGCTGTTGCCGAACATCTGGCACCTTATCTGCCGGGTCATGCCATGCTTGATGAAAGCGAGGTTGGCGCTGTTGCAGCAGCGGCCTGGGGCAGTGCAGGCATTCTGCCAATCAGCTGGATGTATATAAAAATGATGGGGGCCAATGGATTAAAACAGGCAAGCGAAGTGGCAATGCTCAATGCAAATTATATAGCTGCGCAGTTAAAGGAAGATTATCCCGTGCTTTATACCGGCAGTAGTGGTTGTGTTGCCCATGAGTGCATCATTGATATACGACCACTGCAGGAAGAATTGGGTGTCACCGTGGATGATATTGCCAAACGTCTGATTGATTACGGCTTTCATGCGCCAACCATGTCTTTCCCGGTGCCGGGGACATTGATGATAGAACCTACCGAAAGTGAATCCCTGCAGGAGCTGGATCGATTTTGTGCAGCCATGAAACAGATTCGTGCCGAAATTAACAGCGTGTTGAGTGGCGAATACCCCGCTGATGATAACCCGCTGCACAATGCCCCGCATACAGCAGACATGATTAGCACACCAGACTGGCAGCATGCTTATGACCGGGAACTGGCGGTGTATCCGCTGGAGTCGCTGCGTGATAATAAATTCTGGCCACCGGTTGGCCGGGTTGATAATGTCTTTGGCGACAGAAATCTGGTGTGTGCCTGTCCGCCAATGTCTGAATACGAATGAAGTAGATAAGGTGCATCTATCTGCGTAAGATAATGCTCATGCCTTTTAGATCGATATTCTTCACCTCAATTATTGTATTGCTTTCCTGCGTTCAGGATGGCGCGTCCCAGCAACAGGCAACAGGCAATGCCAACCGGGTGATTGCCGTCGGCGATATTCACTCTGATATCAATGTCATGCGTCAGGTGTTTCAACTGGCAGGTGCAACCAATGCAAATGATGAGTGGATTGGTGGTGAACTGACCATCGTTCAGCTGGGTGATCTTATTGGCCGTAGCGATGATGAGCGTGAGGTTCTGGATTTCATGTTCGCCATTCAGCAGCAGGCTGAGCAGTATGGCGGTAGGGTATATGGCCTGATTGGCAATCATGAAGTCATGGGTGGCCGTCTTGACAACCAGGCCGTTGGCCCCAATCCATTTCCTGCCTACGAGGGGATGCCGGGACTGAATCTGGATGACCCACGCCTGTTGCATTTACCACCGAATGCACGCGCCAGGGGAGCGGCTTTAATGCCTGGCGGCCCCTATGCTGAGCGCATAGCAGAGTTTCCTACCGTGTTGAAACTGGGAGAAACCATTTTTGTACACGGCGGTGTGGTACCTCGCTGGGCTGAATACGGTATTGACCGGATTAATAGGGAAGTCAGCGCCTGGCTAAGGGGTGAAACACCAGAGCCGGATTCTTCACAGCGTGTTGATGACAGTGACAGGGTAATGTGGGCACGCCATTTTTCTGCGCGGGTGGATGAACGCGTCTGCCTGATGCTGGAAGAGTCTTTGCGAATCCTGGGAGCCAGGCGCATGATAGTTGCACATACCCGACATCCTGAGATTACTTCTTACTGTGGTAACCAACTGTGGGCAACGGATACGGGTATGTCCCGTGCCTACGGTGGGCAGATTCAGATCCTTGAATTGCTTGATGATGAAGTGGCAGGTGTCATTTCATTAGAAAGATAATTTAGCTAGGGCTGCTGTCTTTTAGTTGTTTCAAATAAGCCACAATATCACGTGATTCCGGTAACCAGGCTTCCTGCTCATTGTCGGTAATCCGAAGTACGGGTACGGTAGCACGCTGACGTGCTACCAGCAGCTCATCAAAATACTGCTGCTCGTATATATTTCTCATCTCAACGTCCAACCCAAGCTGGGCAATAGCAGTTTTTACATAAATACAAAAAGGACAGAATGGCGTCATATACAGGGCCAGCATCGGTAAACCGGAGTCATTAGTCTGGTCATCATTGAATGCTGCAGCGAGTTCCTGCTCCAGGTTAAAGTCTTTCAACAATTTTTCCTTTCAATACGCTTAAACATTTACACCAAAAAAAGAGCCTACCAGTGCAGTGAGGATCATTGCCATTGCTCCCCAGAACAATACCCGCAGGCTGCCTTTCCAGATTGGCGCGCCACCTACATGTGCTGCTACGGCCCCCAAAGCTGCCAGGAATAATAAAGAACTGGCAGCCACCATGGTAATAAGGGAAGCTACATTACTGAGCCAGGCAACCAGTAAGGGCAATACAGCTCCTGTGCTGAATGCAAAACCGGAAAATATGGCAGCCTGTATTGGACGTGCACGACCACTTTCTATAATGCCTATTTCATCTCTGGCATGGGCAGCCAGTGCATCATGCTCCATGAGCTGTTCAGCAACCTTCACCGACAACTCTGCATCAAGTCCGCGCTCCTGGTAGATTAATGCCAGTTCCTGTTTTTCAAAATCATAATCTGTTTCTAAGGATGCCTGCTCCTGTGCCAGATCAGCCTTTTCTGAATCTGCCTGGGAACTGACTGACACAAACTCTACTGCGGCCATAGACATGGCACCAGCAACCAGCCCGGCAAGGCCTGTCAGTATGATAAATTCCTGGGACGCATTGGCCGCTGCAATACCAATGATCAAACTGGCAGTAGAAACGATACCATCGTTTGCACCCAGAACCGCAGCGCGCAACCAGCCTGTTTTATGGGATTTGTGTGCTTCGTGGTGTGTCATGAATTTCGATTAGTATTGTTAGGGTTAATTAAAGACATTAGAACGTGATCTTCCCATTGACCGTTGATCTGCAGATATTTTTTAGCCAGGCCTTCCCTGGAAAAGCCCAGTTTATTGAGCAAGGCTTCTGAACGCACATTTTTTGGCATATAGGCAGCCATTACTCTGTTCAGCCCGAGTTTTTTAAAGGCATGATTTATTGCATGCTGACAGACTTTTGTCATCAACCCTTTACCTTCAAGTTCCATAGTCACACCATAGCCAATATGACAGGCTTTCAAAGGACCGTAAATAATATTGGTTAATGAACAGTGAGCGATTATTTCCCCATTTTCAATGGCAACGAAATAGGCTGCACGGCCTTCATTTTGCGCAATCACAAATGAGGTTAAACGCCTGTTTAGCTGCGTAACAGAAAAATAATTTTTTTCGCGTTTTGGTTCCCATTGCTTGAAATGTTCAGCATTTTTTAAATGATAAGCTGATAATAAACTGGCATCTGTGGGCTTTACTAATCGAATTTCCATGTGCTCAGGTTTGGATAAATTAGTGACAGAGCAATCGATAAAAAGTTTGCTCAGTCACGATCTTGTTAATTATTGAGATTAGTTATTTTCGCGGGACAGGCGTCGATAATATTCGGCAACGGATTCCTGAAATTCTTCAGGGATCATATCCAGTACTGCAGTACGAACATTGTTCGGATTACCGGCATTGCTGGTTTCAGCACGAAGTGATAATTCAAGCTGCTCAATCAGGGCCAGCATGTTGTTGTACTCTTCCAGCACAATATCGTCATTGCGGTTAACCCGACTGAATTCCAATTCCCGGATAATATCCAGTAACTCATTGATCTGTTCCTGTGACATTTGCATCTCGGGAATAGCATCACGCGTCAGCTCTGTCAGGTTATCCAGGTTGTTGAAAAAATTATCTGGTACATCTATGGGGCCGTTAAACACATTGTCAATGCCATTACCCGACCAGCCGGCAATACCCAGACCATTGGTTATGCCATCAGGCCCGCCGGCAGCGCCACCCTGCTGGCCTTGTTGTTGTCCCTGTTGCCCCTGACTAGGCTGTTGACCATTTTGACCAGTCAGTTGAGCCAGTTGATCGCGTAGACCTTCTGCTTGCTCCAGCGCCTGTTCCAGATCACTGTCACCATTCAGCGAGCCCAGAGCCAGCTGCTCGGCACGCTGCAGGCTTTCATTCAGGGCACGCATGCCTTCAGTGACATTACGCTCATTGCCTGCGATGTATAAGGCATAACCAGCGTCAATGTAGAGTGCGGCATCAGACAGGGCTAATTCCAATTCCCGCTCAGAAATGGTTTCATTCCCCTCTGCCAGCTCTCTGGCAGCGGCGGGGCTCTCTTCACCAAACTGCTGTAGGGTGTTCATCATCTGTTGTTGCAGGTTTTGCAGATCGGCAGCCAGTTCTTCTTTCCTGTCTGCCAGTTCTACTTCTTCAGCCAGAGACATGCCACGACTGTTGGGATCTTCACCACTTTCTCGCTGTTCCAAGGCTCGCTCCATGGCATCCTGTAATTGTTGCTGCATGCGTTCCTGGGCTAACAACATTTCAGCAGCCTGATCTGCCATGCTGGTAAATGACTCCTGCATGCTGGCTATCTGGTCCTGGGCTAACTGGTCACGTGCACCTTCAAGTTGACGCTGGGCTTCTTCAGCTGCACGCTGCAATTCTTCAGAACCGGGATTATTAGCCATGGCTTCCTGGGTTTCATTCATGGCACGAATGGCACTTTCCAGGCGCTGTTGTAACTGGTTCTGTGCAGTTTGCTGCCCGCCCTGTCCGGATTGCTGGCCCTGTTGTCCGGGCTGACCGGGTTGCCCTTGCTGTCCCTGTTGCTGACCTTGCTGACCCAGTTGCTGCTGCTGTAGCTGCTCAAGTTGTTGTTGTAACTGTTCGGCTTCGCGTCTCAGCATTTCCTGCTGGTACTGCTGGGCTTCTGTAAGCTGCTGCTGATTGCGCATGTTGTTGGCCAGCTGTTCCTGGCGACGGGCCAGCTCGTCCAGCTGGGCCATGATGTCTTCAACCTGTTCCTGCTGGGCCTGGGGTGAAGCACTTTCACCTGTTTCATACTGGTTCTGCTCCATATCCATTTCCAGCTCAAACATTTCAGCCAGGTCTTGTCCGGCGCGACCACCGCCGCCTCCACCACCACCTTGCTGCTGGCCAACCTGAATATCATTGAATACAGCCTCAGCCTGTAGCAGGTGTTGCAAGGCTTCCTGAGCTGGTTGGATAGCCTCCTGTAATTCGACTTCTGCCAGCCGCTCTGAACTGGGGAACATGGCCTGAATTGCGAGGTCCATGCTTTCAACAAAGCGTTCGATTTCCTGGTCCTGCTGATTGAGCTGGCGTGCTCTGGCCCTGTCAGTGAGTGTCTGGGCCTGTTCTGCTAAGGTTAATTGCAGGTCAGATAACAGGGATGAATTAATTTCTACTTGGCCTTGATTGCCTTCAGCCTGTTCACGAATCAGGTTCCAGGTTGAGACAACAATCTGACGCTGACGCTGGGAAATTTCATCGGTGGGTCCACCGCCACCACCGCCACCACCGCCGCCACCGGAAAGCTGCGACTGCGAATAACGCCGGTTATAGGCCTGTATCTGAATAAAATACATGTCAGTCTGTACTGCCCGTGAACGGTCTGAGGCTTCAGCATAATAGGAAATGAGGTCACCGGGTTTAAGCGGGATTTCATCGAAAGCAGGCTCAGCGTCCTCGGTAACCTGGTCTACGGTAATGGTTTCGCTTTCATCTTCTTGGCCGGGCAGTAATGAATCATCCAGTACAATATCGAAGGCACCCAGCTCCAGTTGCGGGGCGGCTGCCGTTCTGGTCTGGACGGTGCGCATGTCTTCAAGCATGAAGATATGCTCAACACTCAGCTCATTGGCCGGCTCATACAAGTCAACTTCCTGCCACTCCCCGCCATTAATGGAATATTTGATCAGCAGACTTTCCAGCCCATAATCATCGCTGGCATCAACTTGTGCGAGGACTTCTTCAATGTTGGTGGCATTCCAGTCCTGGCCGGGGCGCATCAGCTCAATTTGTGGCGAACCATCTTCAGCCAGGCTGATAAAGTAGTCATCACTCATGCGCACCTGTTCACCGCCAACAATAGCAGCGATATAGTACTGACCTTCTTCAAG
>JAYPJO010000058.1:4054-10563 GCA_038128465.1 Gammaproteobacteria bacterium | reverse complement strand
ATTCAGGAATATAACCTGCTGTCAATGCAGTGTTGAAGTGTGGTTACAAAAACATATGGAAAGAATTGAAAACAGGATGAGAAAAATAAAGGTCATTTTAAGTGCAGCTAACAGGGTGGGCTTCTCGCTATGAGTAATACATCTACAGGAAACATGATAGTGGGTTTGGATATTGGCACTTCTAAAGTGGTTGCCATTGTCGGAGAGGTTGATGCCGAGGGTGGACTTAATATTGTTGGCATAGGAAGACATAAATCACGGGGTCTGAAGAAAGGTACCGTGGTTAATATTTAGTCAACTGTACAGTCCATACAGCGTGCCATAGAAGAAGCCGAACTGATGGCTGGATGCCAGATTCATTCAGTATATACAGGTATTGCCGGTAAGCACATCCGCAGCATGAATTCACATGGCATTGTGGCAATACGTGATAAAGAAGTTTATGCGGCAGACATAGAACGAGTGATAGATGCTGCACAGGCTGTTGCCATTCCGGCTGACCAGAAAGTGCTGCATATACTGCCACAGGAATACATCATTGATTCGCAGGAAGGTGTCAAAGAACCCATGGGTATGTCGGGTGTCCGCCTGGAGGCCAAAGTACATCTGGTTACTTGTGCCACCAATGCAGCCCAGAATATTGAAAAGTGCATACGGCGCTGTGGCCTGGAAACGGACGAAATTATTCTGGAGCAACTGGCTTCAAGTTATTCAGTACTCACTGAAGATGAAAAAGAACTGGGTGTCTGCCTGATTGATATTGGCGGAGGTACGACCGATATCGCGATTTTTACTGAAGGCGCCATCAGGCATACCGGTGTTATCCCTATCGCCGGAGACCAGGTGACCAATGATATTGCCATGGCACTGCGTACCCCCACAGAAAATGCAGAAGAACTAAAAATTAAATATGCGTGTGCACTGTCGCAACTGGCCAGTCCCGATGAAATGATAAAGGTGCCCAGTGTTGGTGACAGACCGCCACGTGAGCTTTCGCGTCGCGCCCTCGCTGATGTGGTTGAGCCGCGTTATGACGAGTTGTTCCATCTGATACAGGCTGAACTTCGCGTTAGTGGCTTTGAAGATATGCTGGCCGCAGGTCTGGTGTTCACCGGCGGTACCAGCAAGATGGAAGGGGTGGCAGAGCTGGCAGAAGAAATATTTCACATGCCAGTGCGGGTTGGAATGCCGTATGAAGTCAGCGGACTGGTCGACATTGTCCGAAATCCAACTTATTCCACCGGTGTTGGTCTCTTGTTGTATGGCCTGAAGCAAAACCAGGAAAAAACTGGTGGAGGCAATGAAGGTGGAATCCATTTTATGGAAAAAGTGAAACGTTTTTTTGGAAGTGATGAATGAATATGGAGGAAGTAGGAAAGCAGGAAATAGTAGTTGCAGGACGGGTTTTAAATTTTAACTGATAGTAATAAATAGAGGGGTAATACTATGTTTGAGATCATTGATAATATTGCGCAAAACGCAGTAATAAAGGTGATTGGAGTCGGCGGCGGCGGCGGCAATGCTGTGCAACATATGTTGACGAGCAGCATTGATGGCGTTGAATTTGTATGTGCCAATACAGATGCCCAGGCATTGGAAAAGGTTGGTACCAAAATGAATCTCCAACTAGGCAATGATGTCACCAAGGGACTTGGTGCGGGCGCTAATCCGGAGATTGGTCGTCAGGCTGCAATTGAAGACAAAGACCGTATCCGGGAAATCATTTCAGGTGCTGATATGGTCTTTATCACAGCTGGTATGGGCGGTGGCACTGGTACCGGTGGTGCACCTGTAGTTGCTGAAATTGCCAGGGAAATGGGTGTGCTAACAGTGGCAGTCGTCACTAAGCCTTTTCCTTTTGAAGGACGTAAACGTATGGCTATCGCTGAAAAGGGTATCAAGGAACTTGAAGAGCATGTGGACTCCCTGATTACCATACCAAATGAAAAATTAATGGATGTGCTGGGTTCCGGTTCAACCTTGCTGGATGCATTCAAATCTGCCAACGATGTATTACTGGGAGCTGTTAAAGGTATTGCTGACCTGATCACAAGACCCGGCATGATCAACGTTGATTTTGCAGATGTCAGTACTGTTATGTCAGAAATGGGTATGGCGATGATGGGCAGTGGCAATGCCAGCGGTGAAGGCAGAGCTGTTGAAGCAGCTGAAGCAGCGATAAGAAGTCCATTGCTTGAAGATGTTAATTTACAGGGTGCCAGAGGTATTTTAATTAATATTACGGCTAGTGAAAGTCTTACATTGGGTGAATTTTCTGAAGTTGGTGACACCATTTCAGAATTCGCATCCGACCAGGCTATCGTTGTTGTCGGAACTGTCATCGATCCAGATATGGGCGATGAAATATGTGTAACAGTGGTAGCCACAGGTCTGGGTGGACAGCAGATGGAACGACCCACCAAAGTAGTGGATAACACTAAAGCCGGCAATAAAAATGTTGATTTTAACTCTCTGGATAAACCAGCCGTTTTACGGAAATCTGCCAGCGCTGAACCTGAATTACAGGAAACGGCAGAAGACAAGCCGGTTCTTGCAAAAGCTGTAGGTGCTGAATCCGATATGGATTACCTGGATATACCAGCATTTTTAAGAAAGCAGGCGGATTAAGGAACTTCTGGAATACTTAAGGTCTTACTAATGAACAGTTGATGAAACAGTTGCAAGAACAGGTGAGTTCAGAATAGCTATGTGCGGTTCTGGAAATACTGTGTAATTAGCTTGGGATGGTATCGCTGGTTTGGTAACATTAGCGCCGCTGCTCCAGCAGGAGTTACAGCAAATTATGGTTGAGTGTGATCAAGAGTGGTTAAATGATTAAACAAAGAACCCTGAAGAATGTTATCCGTGCTACTGGCGTGGGATTACATACGGGTGAAAAGGTTTATTTAACCTTGAAGCCGGCACCAGTAGATACTGGTATTGTCTTTAATCGGATTGATCTTGATCCAGTTGTCGCAATCCCTGCATTGGCTGAAAATGTCGGTGATACCACACTGTCTTCAACACTGATCAAGGGTGATATCAGAATTTCCACGGTAGAGCATCTGATGTCGGCTATGTCCGGGCTTGGAATTGATAATGCCTATGTTGATCTGAGTGCTCCCGAAGTTCCCATAATGGATGGCAGTGCAGGGCCCTTCGTGTTTTTGATCCAGTCAGCCGGGATTGAAGAACAAGCAGCACCCAAGAAATACATTCGAATCAAGAAAGAGCTTACCCTCACTCAGGATGACAAGAAAGTCAGCCTAAAACCATTTAATGGTTTTAAGGTTGGTTATACCCTGCTTTATGATCATCCAGTCCATCGCAAGCATACCAAGGAAGCCAGTATTGATTTTTCCAGCACATCCTTTGTCAAGGAAGTCAGTCGCGCCCGCACTTTTGGCTTTATGCATGAATTTGAGGCTCTGCGTAGTCGTAATCTGGCTCTGGGTGCCAGTATGGATAATGCCGTAGCAGTTGGGGATTACCGGGTGCTTAATGAAGATGGTCTGCGTTATGAAGATGAGTTTGTTAAACACAAAATTCTGGATTCAATCGGCGATCTGTATTTACTGGGTAAAAGTCTGATTGGTGAATTTGCCGGCTATAAATCAGGGCATGCCCTGAATAATGCGCTTCTCAGGAAGCTTCTTGTCAGCGAGGATTGCTGGGAAATTGTGACATTCGACACAGAAGAAGAAGCGCCCATCTCCTATCTTAGACCCCAGTTCGCGTAGCTTCAGCAAGCGCGATCTTCAGTTTTAGCAATTAAGTGTCGCTAGAATTTATAGCTTAAGGCTATAATTGCTAGCTATTGGCTGAATTGCTTGGATTTGTAGATATAAAAGCTGATATTGAATTTGGTACAACGACGCTTCTGAATTAGTAAAATTCTATTGAAATGAAAATAATCATTGTTGATCAAAAGCATGGAGAAACCAGGTCGCTGGTGCTGAAAGGCTGGATGCGTGCTGTGCTGACGGTCTGTTTCATTGGCATGCCGGTGATACTGGGTTACTACGGCTATCAATATAATGCCAACAGGTCTGCTGTTTTATATAGTGGTGAAGCTGCCCAGGCATGGGCGGACAAGCTGGTTGAACAGGAAGCAGAGGTTAAACGCATTCGCGATGAAGCCCTGGCACAATTGCAGGCGTTGACATTGCGACTGGCTAATCTTCAAGCTCGTCTGGTCAGGCTTGATGCTTTGGGTGAGCGTTTAACGGCTATCAGTGACCTTGATGATGGTGAGTTTAATTTCAGTCAGCCTCCAGCTCTGGGAGGTCCGGAATTATCATTTGATGAAAACATTGAAGAAATATATGCATCCTTTGACTTGATACAGGAAATTGATGCATTAAGTCTGCAAATTGATGATCGTCAGCAACAACTTGAATTACTGGATAATTTGTTGTCTGACAGACAGGTTCAGTTAGATACATTTCTGGCCGGTCGACCCGTCGATTCAGGCTGGATTTCCTCAGGGTTCGGCAGACGTATAGACCCATTTAATGGCAATCTGGCCTGGCACCAGGGTATGGATTTTGCAACGGGTGAGACTGGTGTAGAAGTAAGTTCTGTTGCCTCCGGAGTGGTTACCTTTGCCGGTGAACGCAGTGGCTATGGCAACATGGTCAAAGTCAATCATGGCAATGGTTATGAATCCTTATATGCTCATAATCAGGATATTCTGGTTAATGCCGGTGATATCATCAAGAAAGGTCAGGTGGTCGCCCTGTCAGGTAATTCAGGCAGGTCAACTGGCCCGCATGTTCATTTCGAAATTCATAAAAATGGCCGGGTTGTCGATCCGGCTTCCTATATAAATCGCACCAATCGGTGAGACATCTTTAAATAGCAAAATGCCGGAACCGTTTTTAAACGATACTTCTGGACATTAACAGTTTTCTGTATTCATTCGGGTCTTGCATTGACCCTGTTAATTAATAGCTAAAATTCGGAAATTTGTCATTATGCTGACCAAAATTTTTGGAAATAAAAACCAACGTGAAATAAAACGTCTGAACAAGATTGTTGCTCAAATCAATGCGCTGGAAAGCTCCATCCAAGAGCTATCTGATGATGCATTAAAGTCAAAAACAGCTGAGTTCAAACAACGTTACCAGGGTGGAGAGACTTTAGATCAGCTTTTACCGGAAGCATTCGCAGTAGTTCGCGAAGCAGGTGTGAGAACCCTGCAAATGCGACATTTTGATGTACAGCTTATTGGTGGCATGGTTTTGCACCAGACCAAGATTGCTGAAATGCGTACTGGTGAGGGTAAGACACTGGTGGCAACTTTACCCGCCTATCTGAATGGTCTTACAGGTCGAGGTGTTCACTTGATAACCGTTAATGAATACCTGGCGGCACGAGATGCCAAATGGATGGGGCCACTTTATGAATTCCTGGGACTGACTGTCGGTGTCGTGGTCCCTGGGCAGGGCCCAGATGTAAAAAGGGAAGCCTACAAAGCCGATATCACTTATGGCACCAATAACGAATTTGGCTTTGACTATCTGCGAGACAACATGGCCTTTCGCCTGGAAGATAAATTCCAGCGTGAACTGCATTTTGCCATAGTTGATGAAGTCGATTCGATTTTAATTGATGAAGCACGTACGCCATTAATTATTTCCGGCGCAGTAAAAGACGGCAGTAAACGATATACGGCGATTAATGCACTGGTCCCCAGCTTAAAAAAAGGTGAAAAGGGCGAGGAAAAATCCCAGTTGGAGCGACAAATTGAAGGCGAAGATGAAATTGATGGTGATTTTATTGTTGATGAAAAAGCTCGTCAGGTTGAACTGACTGATCAGGGCCATGAAAAAGTTGAAAAACTACTGGTTAGTCGTGGCTTGCTACAGGAAGGAGAAGACCTTTATGCAGCAACAAATTTGAGTTTGCTACAGCAGGTTCAGGCCGCTCTGAGAGCACATTATCTATTCCAGCGAGAAGTCGAATATATTGTGCAGGAAAAACAAATCGTACTGGTAGATGAACACACCGGACGAACCATGCCTGGGCGACGACTGGCCGAAGGTTTACACCAGGCTATCGAAGCCAAAGAAGGTGTACCTATTCAGAATGAAAGTCAGACGCTGGCTTCCACAACTTTTCAGAATTACTTTCGCTTATACGAAAAGCTGGCAGGCATGACGGGTACAGCAGACACCGAGGCTTTTGAATTTCACCAGATCTATGGTCTTGACGTGGTTGTTATTCCAACTAACCAACCCATGATAAGGGAAGATGCAAATGACCTGATTTATTTGAGCACTGAAGAGAAATTTGATGCCATCGTTAAGGATATAAAAAGTTTCAGAGACAAGGGAGCACCTGTACTGGTGGGTACTGCCAGCATAGATACATCTGAAATCCTGTCCAAATTTCTCAATAAGGAAAAAATTGAACATCAGGTGCTTAATGCCAAATATCATGCCAGGGAAGCGGAAATTATTGCTCAGGCAGGACGGCCAGGTGCAGTCACCATTGCGACTAATATG
>JAYPJO010000058.1:310-4044 GCA_038128465.1 Gammaproteobacteria bacterium | reverse complement strand
GGCTGGTCGTGGTACCGATATTGTCCTGGGAGGCAAATGGGAAGCAGAAGTCGAGGAACTGGAGAATCCGGGGGAAGCAAAAATTGCCGAGATCAAAGCTGCCTGGGAAAAACGTCATAAACAGGTACTCGAAGCCGGTGGATTGCATATTGTTGGTACTGAAAGGCATGAATCACGTCGAATTGACAACCAGTTAAGAGGGCGTGCCGGCCGTCAGGGTGACCCAGGTTTTTCCAGATTCTATTTATCCCTTGATGATAATCTCATGCGCATATTCGCATCGGAAAAGGTCACCAATATAATGCGACGCCTGGGTATGGAAAAAGGTGAGGCCATAGAACATCGTATGGTATCCAACTCCATCGAAAAAGCTCAACGCAAGGTGGAAGGACGCAACTTTGATATTAGAAAGCAGCTGCTGGAATATGATGATGTTGCAAATGATCAGCGCCAGATAATCTATCAGCGTCGTAATGAATTAATGGAAGAAGACGATATTTCAGAAGTAATTACTGAAATGCGCGAGGGTGTTGTGAATGATTTCATTAATGCCTACATTCCGCCGCAAAGTGTTGAAGAGCAATGGGATATTCAGGGCCTGGAGCAATCCCTGCAGGTGGAATTTGGTGAAAACCTGCCCATACAACAATGGCTGGATGCTGATAAATCACTGTATGAGGAAACATTGAGAGAACGCATAACGGCCAAAATTGCGGAGAGTTATGAAAAGAAAACGGCCGAAGTTGGATCTAATATGCGCATATTTGAGAAACAAATTACTCTACAGATACTGGATACCCTCTGGAAAGAACACCTGTCAAAAATGGACAGCTTACGACAAGGTATCGGTTTGCGTGGTTATGCCGGTAAAAATCCCAAACAGGAATATAAACGGGAAGCTTTTGCGATTTTTGAAGAGCTGCTGGGTAACATACAGTTTGAAGTTATTAAATTTTTAAGCCATGTAAAAATTCAGAAAAAAGATGAGCTGGATGCCATTGAGCGTCAGCGGGAAGAAGAGCGCAAGAAAGAACAAACTGTCATGACCCATCAATCAGCTAACTTGATGGATGACAAAGCGCAGCAAGCTGATGCTCAGGAACAGGCTTCTGCGCAAAATACACCGTTTGTGCGGGATGGGCAGAAGGTTGGGAGGAATGAGCCTTGTCCGTGTGGGTCCGGTCGCAAATACAAGCAATGCCACGGAAAATTAGGGTAGGAAAGCTAATGCGCTCGCTAGGACTTTGTTAAAAGTAAATTTTTATCGGTCACTTACTGGGTGTGTAAGCTCCCTCCAAAAATTTACTTTTGACTCGTCTTAGCTTCGCTCATAACGCTTTCTTAATTAAGATTAAAGTGACGAGTTCCGCGGTACCTAAAAAATTCAGGTCGAAGATTGAAGGGCGAGAAAGCGATTCTTGATGAGAAGCGGGCATAAAAACTTGTAAAAGGTAATTAGATTGTGAGCAGTTTGGAAAAAAATATTTACCCGGTAGCTGGTATCAGAATGTCAGCAGTTGCTGCCGGTATTAAGGCAAATGCTGGACTAGACCTGGTGCTTTTTGAGTTGTGTGAAGATGCTGTCGTTGCCGGGGTATATACTCAGAATGCGTTTTGTGCGGCGCCGGTAATACTGGCAAAAAAGCACAGTGAATTAGTGAGTTCACGTTACCTGTTGATCAATTCCGGTAACGCAAATGCTGGTAATGGTGATGCCGGATTGAGTGCAGCTCTAGATTGTTGTAATGCACTTGCCAGTGCAGGCGGATGTGAAACTGCACAGGTGTTGCCATTTTCAACCGGCGTTATCGGGGAGGCTTTGCCTGTTGAAAAGATCAGTTCTGCTTTGCCTGGGGCATTGTCGGCATTAAGTGAAGATGCCTGGGTGAATGCGGCTCAGGGCATTATGACTACTGATACAGTGCCTAAAGTTCAAACGGAAATCTTTGAGCTGGCAGGCAATGAGGTCACTATTTCAGGCATTGCCAAAGGTGCCGGAATGATCAAGCCCAATATGGCAACGATGCTAGCCTTTGTGTTTACTGATGCGAATATTCCTCAGCAGACCCTGCAACTTCTTTGTCAGAATGCTGCAGATCGTTCTTTCAATCGCATAACGGTTGATGGGGATACTTCCACGAATGATAGTTGCATGCTTGTGGCCAGCGGACAGGGCAGGCTCAGTTATACCGATATCAGCGAAGCAGATCAGCAAAAGTTCATTGCAGCCCTTAATCGTGTGTTCGAGGCACTTGCACAGGACATTATTAGAGATGCGGAAGGTGCGAGTAAATTTGTTTCTATTGTCGTTGAAGGTGGACATGATTCTGCAGAGTGTCTGCAACTGGCTTATGCGATTGCTGAATCACCATTGGTCAAGACCGCCCTGTTTGCATCTGATCCTAACTGGGGACGAATACTGGCTGTGGTCGGCCGTGCCGGTTTGAAGGATCTGGATATTAAGCAGGCGAGAATTTATCTTGATGATGTGTGTATTGTTGAAAATGGAGGTAAATGCAGCTCTTACTCCGAGGAATTGGGTCAGCGCGTGATGAGCCAGCCAGAATTCGCTATCAATATATCCTTAAATCGTGGTTCAGCCAGTGAATGGGTTTGGACCTGCGACCTGTCCTACGATTACGTAAAAATAAACGCAGAGTATCGTACCTGATATTGTGACTGATTTTTCCCGTTTACATGTTGCTGTTGCGATTATCCGCAATCAGGGAGGGCAGGTACTCATAGCGCTGCGTGACAAAAACAAACACCAGGGTGGGTTATGGGAATTCCCCGGTGGCAAGGTGGAAGCTGGAGAATCAGTCAGCGAAGCACTTGCAAGAGAACTGGAAGAAGAGCTTGACCTGCAGGTGAAAAGTTCGACACCACTACTGAAGATTGAGCATGATTACGAAGATAAAAAAGTGTTACTGGATGTCAGTGAAGTGCTGGAATACCAGGGCGAAGCCCGTGGTCTGGAAGGTCAGCCCATAAACTGGGTAAAGCTGGAACAACTGGAGCAATACCAGTTTCCCGAGGCCAATCTGGCCATTGTGAAATTTCTGCTTAGCGCGTAGAAAACCTGATTTTTATTCCAGATTTTCCCAGTCATCCGGCGGGTCTTCTGCCGGGATAGTGTTTTTCTCCATCGCCCAGTCACCAAAATCAATCATCTGGCAGCGCTTTGAGCAAAATGGACGGTATATTGCTGACTCAATCCATGGTACGGTTTTGCCACATTGCGGACAGTCTGTTTCCGTAATGTTATTGTCTGCTGAGTTTTTTGTATTTTTCATGTAGCTCCTCAACTTGGCTTTTCAGATCATTCAGACTGCTATCATTACTGATAATATCATCAGCATAAGCCAGCCTTTGATCTCGCGGCAGCTGTGATGCCATGATGCTTCTGGCTGTTTCGGTATCAATATTATCGCGCTGTTGTACGCGCTGTAACTGCAATGCCTCAGGACAATCCACAACCAAGATTCTGTTCAGAAATTTATAGTCATCACTTTCCAGAAGAAGTGGCACCACAATCAGGGCATAATCGCTTTGACACTGTGTTAATCTTTGCAACAACAGCGCCCTTATCTGAGGGTGTAACAACTGTTCCAGCCAGCGTTTCTTTTCCGGGTTAGCAAAGATGATATCCCTGAGTCTTGATCTGTCCAGTTCACCATTGGGGAGCAGAATATCAGTGCCAAAATAGTTTTCTATGTCGCTGAGCAGTGTTAAGC
>JAYPJO010000058.1:0-300 GCA_038128465.1 Gammaproteobacteria bacterium | reverse complement strand
GTGTTAAGCCGCTGGCAACCAGTTCACGACTTAACAGGTCAGTGTCAATGACATAAATACCCATCTCTTCAAACAGATTGCTGACAGCACTTTTGCCACTACCAATACCGCCGGTCAGGCCAACAGTGAAGGGTAATGTACTGGTTTTGTTCATGGTTACATCAGTATTGCAGTATACAGTTGGCTTATTTCATCGTTCCACAATAAGGAAACAAAGCCTGCTCCGGCAAGGTAGGGACCAAAGGGTATCGGTACATTTTTGTCACGGCCTTTAATTGTAATTAACGCGATACCGATAAT
>JAYPJO010000057.1:0-10648 GCA_038128465.1 Gammaproteobacteria bacterium | reverse complement strand
ATACAACACGGTACAGAGACTTAGGGCCCACGGCGTGGCTAGTGTAGAGCAACCGGTCAATTAAGCAAGAATGCGATTTAATCTTCATATTTATTTCATACTTGCAATCCGGTGAGCCATGCCCCGGGATGTTTTGTTATACTCACCGCCCTTTAATGAATGCGATGAATGCGCCAGAACAGCAACAGAAAAAAAGGGAACTTCTATGAGCGATACCTTTAATGCCATTGTCCTTGACAATATCGATGATGTTAAAAAAGGCCGGTTAACTCAATTGTCTGCATCAGATCTGCCCGATGAAAAAGTCCATATTGATGTAGCCTACTCCACCGTAAATTTTAAAGATGGTCTGGCCATGTCTGAACATAGCCCGGTCCCTATTGCTCAACAAATACCCATGGTCGGGGGCATTGACCTGTCTGGCACTGTCACGGCATCTGAGGATTCGAACTGGCAGGTGGGAGACCGTGTGCTGGTCAATGGATATGGCCTGTCTGAAAGACATTATGGCGGATACGCCCAGAAGGCCCGTATTAATCCTGACTTCCTGGTGCGCTTGCCTGATGCCATCTCATTAGAGCAGGCAATGGCCATCGGTACGGCCGGTTACACGTCCATGCTCTGCATTCTGGCTATCGAAGATCATGGTGTAAAACCCGAAGATGGCAAAGTATTGGTAACCGGGGCATCCGGTGGTGTCGGCAGCGTCGCTGTCAGTCTGCTTGCGTCATTGGGATATGAGGTTACTGCCGCCAGTGGTCGTGTATCTGAGAATGCCGACTTTTTAAAAGGGCTGGGTGCCAGTGAACTGATTGAGCGTGAAGAACTGGCACGCGATCCCAAACCGATTGAAAAAGAAACATGGGCAGCGGTAGCGGATTGTGTGGGTGGTAATACCCTGGCAACAGCCATTGCCCAGACTAATTATGCCGGTATTGTCACCATGTGTGGTCTCACCGGTGGGAATACATTTACCTCCTCTGTCATACCTTTCATTCTTCGTGGAGTGAAACTGGCTGGTATAGATTCAGTGATGGCGCCGCAGGCTCTGCGTCAGCGTGCCTGGAACAGGCTGGCTGAAGTCATGGATCTGGATAAACTTGCTGAAATCTATATAGTTGAACCACTGGCAAATGTGCCGGACCTGGCTGACCAGATACTACAGGGCAAGGTAAAAGGACGCGTCGTTATTGACGTTAATGCCTAGCTGGTTGATATCCCTGTTCCAAACTAAAATTATCCGGATCAGGGACATAAATAATTGTGGCGGCTGGCTTCAGTCTATAAAAGCGCCTTGATTTCATCCAGCGTAGCCAGATCCTCTATCGTAGAGGGCACTGTATATTCCTCACCATCCACCATGGCGCGCAGGGTTTTACGCAATATTTTTCCGGATCTTGTCTTGGGCAAACGGGTAACGATAATGGCTTCCCTGAAGGCTGCCACTGCACCAATCTGTTCGCGCACCATTTGAATCAGTTCCGACATAATGTCTTCACTATCCATGTCCGAGGTGCTTTTCAGTACCACAAAGCCCATTGGCATCTGCCCCTTGAGTTCATCAGTGCGTCCTATCACAGCACATTCAGCCACCATCGGGTGTTTTCCAACCACTTCTTCCATTTCACCCGTTGATAAACGATGCCCGGCTACATTAATTACATCATCGACCCGTCCCATGATGTATAGATAGCCATCATCATCCAGGTAGCCGCCATCTCCGGTGGCAAAATAGCCTGGAAAGGTATCCAGGTAGGATTCCCGAAAGCGTTCACTGTCACCCCAGATTGAG
This sequence comes from Gammaproteobacteria bacterium, assembly GCA_038128465.1. Lineage (GTDB taxonomy): Bacteria > Pseudomonadota > Gammaproteobacteria > Pseudomonadales > Pseudohongiellaceae > UBA5109. Next base: position 8,856 of record JAYPJO010000057.1, on the reverse strand, counting down.
GTCAGGCAACTTGGTGGTAAGGGCAGCTTGATGGCAATAAAACCCTGTTCATTTGCTGGTAGTCTGTTGCCCTCTTCATCCAGAATTTCAACATTGAAGCCCGGTACCGGCATGGTTGCTGAACCCGGTTTGGCCGGCATGGGTTCTATACCCCATAAATTTGCGGCAATTGCCCAGCCCGTTTCAGTCTGCCACCAGTGATCAACCACGGGTAACTGATAGGTCTCCCGCAGCCATTCATAGGTCGGCGGATCAAGTCGCTCGCCGGCGGCAAAAATCACTTTCAGGCAGGACAGGTCATATTGTTTGGCCAGTTTACCTTCCGGGTCTTCCTTTTTAATCGCTCTGTAGGCCGTCGGGGCACTGAAAATGGATTTCACACCATGCTCTGAAATGACACGCCAGAATGCGCCGGCATCCGGCGTCATTACCGGCTTGCCTTCATACAGGATCGTGGTGCAGCCATGCAACAGGGGTGCATAGACAATATAGGAATGCCCAACCACCCAGCCAACATCCGAAGCAGCCCAGAACACTTCCCCCGGCTCGATGTCATAAATAGCCTTCATGCTGTATTTCATGGCCACTGCATGGCCACCATTTTCGCGCACCACGCCCTTGGGTTTACCAGTGGTTCCGGACGTGTAAAGTATATAAAGGAGGTCGGTACCTTTTACCGGCACACTATTGGCCGGTTCGGCATTGGCCATGCTGGCCACCCAATCCAGGTCGCGTGAATTATCCATGCTGCCCACAGCCTGTTCGCGCTGCAATACCACAACATGCTCCGGTTTATGTGCAGCCAGCTCGATCGCTTCATCGACCAGTGGCTTGTATTCAATGACACGCTTGATTTCTATACCACAGGATGCCGTCAGTAAAACTTTGGGGGTGGCATCATCAAGCCGCACAGCCAGTTCGGGCGGGGCAAACCCACCAAACACAACTGAATGAATAGCCCCCAGGCGGGCACAGGCCAGCATGGAAATAACTGCTTCAGGTATCGCTGGCATATAGATAATGACCCGGTCACCTTTCTCCACACCCAGCGCTTTTAACATACCGGCACAACGGGCAACTTCATCGCGTAATTCCAGGTAGGTAAAACTTTGATTGTTACCTGTCACGGGCGAATCATAAATCAGGGCTAGCTGTTCAGCGCGGCCATGTTCAACATGATAATCAAGGGTCAGGTAAGCAGTATTGAGTTCACCATCTACATACCAGCGATCGATACCCTGCTCATCCCGGCTTAGTATGGTTTCGGGAAATTTGTACCAGTCTATTAATCGGGCCTTGTCTTGCCAGAACCGGGCCGGCTCATTGATTGAAGTCTCGAATTCCTGCTGATACGACATCTTGCTTCCTCTACTAATATTCCTTACTAATATTCCTTTTCTGGGACTAACCCGGCATCAGTCCAGCTTGCTGCGATAGACCTGGCGGGCCTCTTCAAACTGGCCAAACACATGTGCACGTTCCGCTTCGGAACGCCAGCCAGGCCAGGCATCTGCCAACTCCTCCAGTCTGTCAATCCAGCGTAAAGCATAATTTGTTGACTGGGGATTTCGAATGGGTTCATCGCCAAGCTCAAACCAGATCGGATTGGTAAAGGCCTGTGCATACGTAACATCAAGCGGAAAACGTTCAGCCGGATCTCCCTCCGTGCGCAGATGACACCAGCCACTGCGCTCGACATCCAGCTCATAGCTGATGCTTAAATTATTGCGACCCCGACGCAAGGGAAAGCTCTCAACCAACTCGCCATTACAAACCAGGACAACTTCATCAAGAGGCGTGATCGAATGCAACTGGCCACTGATCGTCACCGTCCCTCCTTCTTCAGGTAAGGCTATGGTGTCGCCGGGCAAGGCAGTACCGATCTGCATTTCCAGAAGGGGACCGGAGCTGACAAAGGCTCGACCGGCTACCATGGCATCAAACCAGGCGTCCATATCCAGACCGGCATTGGCGGTGTAGACATAGGTCCGGAATGAGCCAATCAACTTGCTACGGTGCAGGGATGAAATGGAGTCTTCGCCACCGGTCGCCGTAACATGCAGGCCGTTATTCCATACGGCATACAGCGGAAAAAAACCGGCTGTACCGGAATCTGACCACTCCAGGGCATCCGTTGTTCCAAGGGCAGTATCCACAATGAAGCCCTTGGCACCACCCAGGTCACCCAGCAGCGGATCAGTTTCTCCCAGATAGGGATGAACATAACCGGTAACAGCTCCCTGCGCCTTTGCTTTTAAAAACATATCGGTATTACTGGGGTACAGACTCTCAAAGGCCGTACCAACATAACACGTCACAAAAGGCGAAATCAGGTGATCCTCCATACCGAACATGAACACATGACCGTAAAAAGGTGGGCGATATTCCTGTCCCACTACAACCAGCTGATCGGGTTCAGACACGGAATGGGTGTCGCCTCCCTGTTGAAAAAACTGGTAATCCAGTATCCGGTTATCTTTATTTGCCACCTGTTCCAGAACCATGTCCTGGTCCTCTGCCCGTGACATCATCATCAGGTTTTCCAGGGTATTGTGCAGGTTGCCTGCATAGTTGGCATGGACATGTGTCGACGCGTTATACCAGCCTTTGGCTGCCATATCAGTCATACGTTCAAGACTGATATTAAGCTGGCTTACCTCCCCGGGGATGACATCAACCGTCTGTGTCTGTGGCAGGAATTCAAAGCCTTTGACAAAGGTAAAGCTGGCTTCGCCGGCCGGCAGTGTGACCTGAAACTCACCGGTGTTATGGAAAATCTGGTCACCGACACTGCCAGCGCGCGCGTAGGCATCTATTGGTGCATAAAACTTGTTATCCGATGCCTGTAAATGGACACGGTTATGCGTCAGTGTAGCTGTCTGGGCATCATTGACCCTGACATTGACGACCCCCATGGGACGTTTGTAATGCTGTTCGGTGATGGCAACTTCTGTCAGTTTGCCACCGTAGGTTTCCAGCAACATGAGTCGGGACAACCCGGGCTCATTCGAGATAAATGCAATCTGCTCGCCATCCGGTGACCAGCGCGGATGAAACGCATCATGCTGGTAAAAAGTCATTTTATAGGGTTCACCGCCCGCCGTAGGCTGTACATAAAGATTATTAAACTGGTCAGCGGAACCACTGGTTGAGGTATAGATAAAACGTCTGCCATCTATGGAAACATCCGGTCGCGTGCGATACAGCGTCTGCTCAGCCAATACAGTCGTGGCCTGCAAAATTCCGTCTTCAACCGCAGGGACTCTCAAGACATTGCCAGAACCCAGCGGTACATCACGGTTGGAAACCAGCAGCACCTCGTCGCCGGATGGGAACCAGTTTGGGGTGATATACATGTCGTAATTGCCAAAATACAAACGGTTGTTGCCATAGGCATTATCCCGGGGAACCGCTATGGCCTCCCCTGCCCACTGCCCGTTTTCAATGGCACGGATATAAACATTGAAGTAGCCACTGGGATTGGTGGAAACGTAGGCGACCTGTGAGCCATCCGGTGAGAAGACCGGATCGGTATAGATCGCCATGTCATCGGTCAGTTTCCTGCTTTCACCGGTCTCGGTATCGAGAATTTCCAGCTGAATGCGCTGATGATCATAATCTGCGGTATAAATTATCCAGCGCCCATCCGGCGACCAGTCCGGTGATGAATGATAAGCCTCGTTATAAGTCAGCTCATAGGCCCGGCCCGAATCCGGCTCTACTTTCCAGATACTGCCCTGCATAGCCACGGCCAGCCATTGCCCATCCGGTGACCAGGCCGGAGCCCAGGGAGTAGAGCTTGGCGAAGGCGGAAAATAAAAATTATGCATGTAGTTGCCACCACTCAGGGCAGCCGGATAGGGCTGTGCCTGCAAACCGGAAACGGCAAACAGAAACAATGTGTTTACCAGTAACAGGACTGATGAAAACCAGTTACGCGAACAAAAGGATACTTGCAAGTTATCGTGCCGGGTCATGAGATTATTGCTCCTGCTGGATTATTTCATGATTTATTTTGAGCAGTTGTTATGAATACCTGAATATAGCAAAGAAAGATAGGCTACAGTATTTATCGAAATAATAGGAAGTGGTCTAGGTTTGAATATACTCAATAGCATATATGAGGGGAAAGCTACTTTAATGAGGAGCCGTCCGAGGCAGGGATGCCGAGGCCGAGCGTACAGGGATGTATTTACAGCGTGCTCCGTATTAAAGTACTTTCCCCTGCACTTCTAAAAAAGTAAAAAAATCAAACGCTGACCACTGCTAGAAATTACCTGATTACTAGACAGTTACAGAATTACATTTGGGTTTTTATATTTTTCGTACAAATTTTTTACCCCATGCTAGCATGGCACTCTTTTTTTATAGCCAGTTTATCTGATGCCTAACCCAACACAACGACATATTCTGGGATTTTTCCTGGCATTGACCGCTGCAGTCATGTGGGGAATTTTACCTGTAGCACTAAAGGAATTACTGACGGCTATGGATACCAGCACGATCATCTGGTATCGGTTTCTGGTAGCAGGGATTGTTCTGGGGTTCTGGCTGGCCTTTAAAAAAGATCTACCTGGTAAAAGTGATTTCAGCAAACATACCGTACTTATACTCCTGATTGCGACACTCGGACTCAGCGCCAATTATTTCTTTTTTACGTTCAGCCTTAATTTTGTCAATGGCGAAACCAGTGAGGTGGTCATTCAGCTATCAACCCTGTTTCTCATGATGGGTGGTGTATTTATCTACAAGGAATCGTTTGTATTTCCACAGAAAATAGGCGTTCTGCTAATCCTGTCTGGTCTTTTGTTATTTTTTAATGAGAGACTTAGAGAGTTCATGAGTTTTGAAAACCGAGAAACTATTGGTGTCATTATTGTCGTGCTAGCCGCTTTAACATGGACTGTCTATGCCTTGTTGCAAAAAAAGTTATTCCGTCAGTTCTCTTCGGTGAAAATTTTATTTTTAATTTATCTCTGCTCAGTTCCGATAATTTTTCCCTTCACTAAACCCTTAAGCGCTTTGTCCCTGACTGCATTTGAAATCGGCTTGTTAACTTTTTGTTGTCTCAATACTTTGATTGCTTATGGTTGTTTTGCAGAAGCACTAAATTGCTGGGATGCTTCCAAAGTGAGTGCAGTTTTAACACTGGCACCATTATTCACTATTAGCTTCCTGAAAATTCTGGTCATTATTGTTCCGACTTACGAATTCACAGATCGCCTTGGCTTACTTTCCATTATTGGTGCTATTTTGCTAGTGATGGGATCGGTGCTTACTGCGCTTGTTCCGGCATTTCAACGACAATATAGTGAGCTGAAAAAATAGTTGCTTAATTCCCAAAATAACGACATGCTCTTTTTAAAAACCAAGCAGTACTTTATATTAGATAAATAATGGCAGTTAAGAAAAACATTCAATTTAGTGTCAGCAGCAAACACCAATCAGACGTTGTCATAGCAGGCGCCGGTATCTCAGGCATAGTTGCTGCTCTGGAACTGCTTGAATCTGACATTAATGTCATCATTGTTGATCGGGATGAGAAAAATAAAATTGGCGGACTTGCCAAAGAATCTTTTGGCGCTATGTTTTTTGTTAATTCACCACAGCAGCGCTGGACCGGCATCAAGGATAACCCGGAGCTGGCACTCAGTGACTGGCTGGCAAATGCCGAGTTTGGTGAAGACGATATCTGGCCGCGAAAATGGGCTGAGTTTTATGTCAATAACTGCACGCAACTTGGTTATCGCTGGTTGCGCAAACAGGGTGTACGTTTTTTACCGGTTGTTAACTGGGTAGAACGGGTTTCAGACAATAATCCCGGCAACTCAGTACCACGCTTTCACATTGTCTGGGGTAGCGGCAAAGGCTTGTCCGATACTCTGGCCCAGCGCCTGTTAACACATCGAAATAGAAGCAAGCTTAAAATCCTGTACCGCCATAAAGTCACTGGAATAACAAGTAGTAATGGTGTCATTACTGGCTTGCAAGGCATAAATGAATCAAATGGCAATCACTTCAGCGTAACAGCCGATAACACCATCATTGCGTCGGGGGGAATCTGTGGCAGTATCGAAAAGGTCAAAGCCAACTGGTACAAGCCATGGGGAGATCCACCACAAATCATCTTAAATGGGGCTCACAAATATGCACAGGGTATCCTGCATGATGCTGCCTCTGATATTGGCGCCAATATCACGCATATGGATAAATTATGGTTATATCCCGGAGGAGTCAGTCATCCACAACCAAGGCACCCGCAGCACGGGTTAAGCATTCTGCCCTGCAAGTCGGCTCTGTGGCTGGATAGCCATGGTCGCCGCTTTGGTCCCGAACCCCTAGTTGCCGGCTATGATGCCCGCCATCAGGTTGAAACTGTCAGTAAACAACAACATCAGTATTCCTGGCAGATCATGAACATGAAAATTGCTGTCAGGGAGCTATCTATATCCGGTTCTGAACATAATCCTGCTATCCGGGACAGACAACTATTTCGATTTTTAAAAGGCATCCTGTTCGGTGCCAAAGGCCTGGTTGATGACATGCTGACCAACTGCGAAAATTTTATTACTGCCTCATCGGTATCTGAGCTGACCGACAAAATGCAGGACCTTTCCGGTGAAGTGACTATTGACCGCCAGGCCATGGCCGAAGCCATTCAACAATTCGATCTTGCTGCTGATCAGAGTAGTGGTGTGCGAGACCGACAACGCGAGCTGATAAGACAGGTCAGGAAATATCCACTTGATGCTATTCGCACCTGTAAAGATCAGAAAATAGATGATGCTTCTGCTTACCCCCTGATTGCAGTCAAGGAACATATTCTTTCCCGTAAAACCATGGGAGGCATACAAACCAACCTGGCTTCCCAGGTACTTGATACTGCCGGAGAAACCATTCCAAACCTGTATGCCATCGGTGAAGTTGCCGGTTATGGAGGTGGCGGTGTCCATGGTTTAAGATCGCTGGAAGGCACCTTTCTGGGTGGTTGTGTCATATCAAGCCGACTTGCAGCAGCTGATATACTGAACAAAAAATTATAAAAATTCTAAAAAGGTGGGGATAGATGCTTGCTTATCTGAAAAGTACCCTGGGGCCGGGCCTGATTTTTGCGGCAGTTGCTGTTGGCACCTCCCATGTGGTGCAATCCACGCGGGCCGGAGCCACTTATGGCTTGAGCATGATTTTCCTGGTTACGCTTGTTTGTCTTGCCAAGTACCCGGCCTACCTGTTCAGTTCTCGTTACGCAGCAATCACCGGTGAGTCGGTAATCGATGGCTATGCCCGACGTGGCCGTTGGTATATGTATATTTTTCTCGCGCTGATCCTGATCGAAATTACGATAGCAACAGCTGCAGCTTCACTGGTTACCAGTGGCATCATTAAAAATGTATTTAACCTGGGTATGGAAACAACTGTGCTTTCCATGTTGCTGGTATTTCTTACCATCGTGATCCTGGTCGTTGGTAAATATCGAACCCTGGAATCTTTTTGCAAAGTACTGGTCATCGGGTTTTGTATCACCACACTGATAACCACTTTTATCGCCCTTGTTGGTTTTGAATCCAGTGACCTCGAACCCATCAGCGAGCTTGCCTTTGATCGCCCGACAACCCTGTTTTTAGTCAGTATTTCTGGTTGGATGCCTACCGGCATACTCGGTGCTGTGCTGTTGTCCAACTGGGTGCTGGCCAGAAAAAAAACCTTCGTTGACAGGCCCTTTACCCGTCGGGAAGCGGATTTCGATTTTCATGTCGGCTATGGCTCAGCCATTTTCCTGGCCATTTGTTTTGTGATTCTGGGCTATATCGTTATTCGGGGTGCAGGCGAGACCATTGCCAATGACAGTGCCGGCTTTTCCGTGCAGATTATCAGCCTGTTCACCAGCACCATCGGCTCCTGGGTATTCATATTGATAGCGGCCACTGTAATTGCTGTCATGTACTCTACCCTACTGGCTCTGGCTGACGGCTTTCCACGTCTGATTATTGGTGTTGTTGAAGCTTTATGGCCAGGGGTGGGTAATTCGTACAAAGAATCTAATTTGTATATTGGACTTTACGTACTTCTGTTTATTTTAATAGCAGCCGTCTACTTCCTGTTCATGAGTTCATTCACCCAGTTTATTGATCTGGTCACTGCCATAGGTTTTATCATCACACCCATCATTGCTACATTCAACCATGTGATTATTTTCTCCGAGGATATCCCGCAACAGGAAAGACCCGGACCGATACTGAAAGCATGGAGTTATACAATGATCACAATCTTCACCGCTGTCACGTTTATCTGGATTTATTTTCAGCTAACTTCATAGGGTACTAACCAGGTTGCGCATTCATAGGTAAAATCCAGGAAAAATTAAAATAAAAAAAGAGGTAATAGGAAATGAAAAACATGAAAATTACCCACTGGCCACTTCTCATCATGGCCCTCATCCTGAGCCAGCTTGCTGTTGCACAGAGCAGTATTTCCGGCAACCTGCTGGATCCCAATGGTAACGTTATCACCGGGTTGAGCACACCTGTTTTCATGACACTCACAGATTCAGGCGAAAGCTTTCAGGCAGATATTACTCTGGAAGGGCAATATGAAATTACGGGTCTGCCAGCCGGAACTTACGATCTGATTTTTCCAAGTTCCTGCTGTATGTATCAGACTTTTTCCCAGGAGAGTGTCGTGATTCCTGAAAATAGTTCTGTACTGCTTGATCTCAATCTGGGCTGGCATATCAATCTGGGTACAATCGGAGATGATCCGGGCATGCTGGCTGAAGACATGATCAATCAGTCAGGTGATCTTTCCGGGCCAACACCTAGAATGCCAGATGGCAAACCTGACTTTTCAGGTATCTGG
>JAYPJO010000056.1:0-10658 GCA_038128465.1 Gammaproteobacteria bacterium | reverse complement strand
AATTTGTGTTCTCTGCTGTCAATATCCAGCATGTCTTATCAGGGTGTTGCAGTAAATTTGCATCAGTTGGAATACGCTGGCGGCTATCCAGAACAATGGGTTGTGGATTTTCACCAGAGCTATTGCGAACAGTTAAACGGGGGTCATCCGTTAACACTGTTTCAATTCCAACCAGTATTCCCTGATGCAGGGCACGCAATTGATGAGTCAGCTGTTGGGATTCTGCACAGCTTAAGGTAATGGTTTCGCCTTTACCTGTGGTGATAGAGCCGTCACAGGACTGGGCAAAAGCCAGTGTAACAAAAGGTCTATGGGTATGCCGGAAAGATGATTTTCTAGAGATTAACCAGTGTTCAATCTGTTGGTTGAGGCTCATGCTGATTTTTTTTTATATGAGCATCGAGAGAGTTATCAATCGACAGGATGTGATTCATTCGTTTCGCCTTGGTTAACAGGTACTGCGCATTTTCCGGATGTACTGTGCCTTCTACACTCACACGTTCCTTCACCACAATGCCTTCGGCCTCAAGAGATTCTACTTTGGTGGGATTGTTGGTTAACAAGCGAATGGATTTAACGTTCAATTCCTTGAGGATTAATGCTGCCAGAGAATACTCCCTTTCATCAGCTTCATGTCCCAACAATATATTGGCATCTACAGTATCATGGCCGGCATCCTGCAAATTATAGGCTTCAATTTTTTTGGAAAGTCCAATTCCTCTGCCTTCCTGACGCATATAAACAATAACGCCGCACCCCTCTTCGGCAACCTTCTGCATGGCGAAGTCCAGTTGTTCACCACAATCACAACGTAAAGAGCCCAGCACATCACCAGTGAAGCATTCTGAATGTACTCGTGTGAGGACATTTTCAGCATTGTCTATATTGCCCAGGAACAACGCCAGATGATCTTTGTCATCTTCAGAGTTGGTATAGGCACACAGTTGAAATTCACCGTATTTTGTTGGAATTCTCGCACTTGCAGCGCGGATTACTTGTTTTTCACTCATTGGACAATGTTACTTTTTTATATAAAGCTGGTAAAGCCGAGGATTAAGGGTATGCAGTGCAGTTGACTAAAACTGCTGCCAATCAAAATCTGCATCACCGATAGCAAAAAAATAAGGATTCAGGATATCTTCTTTCTGGTTATACCGATAAATATTGAAGTCAATATCTTTGAGAACACCTCCTGCGGCCTCCAGTATCGCCTGTGCGGCTGCTGTATCCCATTCTGACGTCAGTGCCAGGCGGGGATAAATATCAGCCTTACCTTCGGCTACTAGACAGATCTTCAGGGAGCTTCCCATACTCAGTAGGTCTATCTGGCCGAAATATTTTTCAACCTTCTGGATCCAGTCATCCAGCTCACCGCCACCATGACTTCTGCTGGCAACCACTCTAACATCACTGTTACCCGGGAGCTTCGCAACTTTTATTTCCTGCTCAAGTATTTCCTGCTCAAGTGCTTCGTCATTTGAACTCAGTACTTGTTTATAAGCTCCTTCACCTTTGACGCCAGCATATAAAATATTTTTTACCGGGACATATACGACTCCAAGTATCGGTTCGTGATTTTCAATCAGGGCAATATTTACTGTGAACTCACCATTTCGCTTTATAAATTCCTTTGTGCCATCCAGCGGATCAACCAGCCAGTATGTAGTCCATGTTTGCCTTTCTTTCCAGCTGATGTTTGCAGATTCTTCAGAAAGAATTGGTATATTGGGAGTAAGCTGCCGTAAACCAGCAACAATGATTTTATGAGCTGCCAGATCAGCAGCAGTTAAAGGAGAGTCATCAGCTTTACTGCTTATTTCCAATTGCCTGGAACTTTCATAAATCTCCAATATGGCAGCACCGGCATCCCTACTGATTTGCTTGACTGGTTCAATTAAACCACTTGTTAACATATTATCTACTGCAGCATCTTTATATAATAAATTTCAGAACGCGATTATAGACAACTCTGAATCGTTTATCCTGATTAATATGGTCGACTGGTCACAAATTGATACCGTGCTGTTGGATATGGACGGCACACTGTTGGACTTATCCTTTGATAATTTTTTCTGGCGTGAACACCTGCCTGTTGTCTATGCACAACATTCACAAATACCTGTTGAAGAAGCAAGGGTCATGCTGGCAGAATTTTCAGACTCACTAATGGGAACACTTGAATGGTACTGTATTGATCACTGGACAGAAAAACTTGAATTTGATGTTGAAGCTGCCAAGCGTCAGGTAAAAGAACATATCCGATTTCGTCCATATACACTCCAGTTTCTGGATTTCCTCAATAAGCAAAACAAAGTCTGCATCGTTGTTACCAATGCTCACCCCAAAACGATGGAACTGAAAGTGACCACCGTTGAGCTGCACCAGCATCTGGATAAAATTATCAGTTCGCATGAATTCAAACTGGCCAAGGAAAATCATGGTTTCTGGCCCATGCTGGCAAAAAGAGAAGGGCTCGATCTTGCCAATTGTTTATTTATTGATGACAGCCTGTCTGTCCTTACCCGGGCGCAAACAGAAGGTGTAGGCCATATTCTTCATATTCTGCAACCTGACACTACCCTGAAAGCAAATACTCCCAATGGCTTTCCAGCCATTCATGACTTTAATGAACTTATGCCCCATAAGCAGAACCCCGTATGAGCAGGAAAAAAACAAACTCTTCATCGCCAGACTCAATAAATACCCGGGTCCGGCTGGACAAATGGTTGTGGGCAGCACGGTTTTTTAAAACACGCAATCTGGCCAAACAGGCAATAGACAGTGGTAAAGTCCGTTGCAATGGATCACGCTGCAAGAGCAGTCGCGAGATAGATATTGATAGTATTCTGGAAATCAGCCAGGGTTGGGATGATAAGACCATCATCGTGCGCGGCCTGTCTGATAAACGCGGAAGTGCTCCTCAAGCTGCTCAACTATATGAAGAAACTGCTGAAAGTGTTGCATTACGACAGTTGCACGCCGAACAACGCAAGTCCATTCACAGTGCCAATCCTCATCCTGACGGCAGACCCAGCAAGCAGGACAGACGTTTGCTACAGCGTTTTAAGGAAAAACAGAGTAAATAATGCAGATCATGACCTGATCTTTATTGATATGGCATAATGCCGACCTTTGTCATCAGCATGGAATAGTTAAATTGAGTGAGCAGTTAAAACACCTGCTTGGTGCTTTAAAAGAAACGCCTGACATTGGATGTCTGGGAAACATTATTCATGGTATCGAAAAGGAAAGTTTGCGTGTCGATCACAATGGTCGAATAGCCATGACGCCGCATCCTGGCGGACTTGGTTCTCCACTAACGCATGAGTTCATCACGACTGATTTTTCAGAAGCACTTATTGAATTTATTACGCCAGTTTTTACCGATCCAACACGCAGTCTTAGCTATCTAGAAGATATTCATCGTTTTCTCTACAGCCAGCTTGAGGATGGTGAACTGTTGTGGACATCCAGCATGCCATGCATCATAGAGGCTGATCAACAAATTCCGCTAGCGCAGTATGGCTCATCCAATATAGGCAAACTAAAAACTCTTTATCGCCGTGGGTTGGGCCATCGTTACACCCGTGCCATGCAAACAATAGCCGGCATTCATTATAATTTTTCCTTACCTGACAAATTCTGGATACTGCTAAAGGGACTGCATGATTCGCAACAGGATTTACAGGAATTTAAAACCGAGCAGTATTTTAATTTAATCCGAAATTTCCGCCGCTATTCATGGCTACTGCTATACCTGTTTGGCGCATCGCCTGCAGTTTGTAAAAGTTTTATCAAGAATAAAGCGGATCATGGTTTGCAGGCATTTGATGACTATACCTATCACATGCCTTACGGTACATCCTTACGAATGGGAGATTTAGGCTATACCAGTCATGCACAAACTGACCTGTTTGTCAGTTATAACTCTCTGGATGAGTATGTGGATGGTATGCGTGATGCCATTCTGACACCTTACCCGCCTTATGCCGAGTTTGATAAAACAGGTGATGAGCACCAGCAAATCAATAGCAATATCCTGCAGATAGAAAACGAATTTTACAGCACCATACGGCCAAAACGTGTCAGTACAACAGGTGAGCGACCGATACACAGCCTGAAAAATGGCGGCGTCGAATACATAGAAATCCGTTGCCTGGATTTAAACCCCTTTTTGCCTGTCGGCATTGACAGCACCCAGATAAATTTCCTGAATGCTTTCCTCTTATTTTGCCTGCTCAGACGCAGTCCTCCCTCTGACAAAAATGAATATAAAGAAATTCAGCAGAACTTTATTGCAGTGGTAAATGAAGGCAGAAAACCGGATCTTCAACTGACCCAACATGGCAAAGATATATCCCTGCAGGAATGGGCACAGGAAATTGTAGAGGAAAGTCTAGAGGTTGCAGACTTGCTGGACAAATCCTGCAACTGTGACCGCTTTGAGAATGCTGTTAAAAAGCAGCAAGCAAAAGTGAAAGACAGTGAGTTAACGCCTTCAGCGGAAGTACTGACCTATATGAAAAAACATTCGATGCCTTACTTTCCTTTTGCTCTGCAACAATCCATGAAAAGTGCAGAATATTTACAAAACACACTTAGCCAGGAGAAACTGAAAGAATTTAAATCCATAACCGAGCAATCCAACCTTGACCGCGAGAAAATCGAAAAGTCCGATACCCTGAATTTTGATGACTTTCTGGTCCAGGCTAACCTTGTTTAGGAAAGCTCTGATTAAGTAATTTTATTTCACAAGCAGCTGGTTTAGAATCTTGCTCAATTAATGAAGGATCACACTGAAAATGAACCTGTTAAATAACAAATATTTAAATATTCGCCTGATCTATCTTTATATTTTCCTGTTTTGTGTTGCCCTGCTTGGCATAGCGATGTACATGGAAAATGTAATGGGTTTGGAACCCTGCCCTTTATGTATGACTCAGCGTTTATTTTTTGCCATGGCAGGTCTGGCTGCCCTGGTGGCATTTATTCATAACCCTAAAGACTGGGGCAGATCGGTTTATGGATTTGTCTGTGCAGCCTTTTCTTTCGGAGGAGGTGGATTCGCTATCCGGCAAATCTATTTACAGCATTTACCAGAAGATCAGGTGCCTGCCTGTGGTCCAAGCCTTGGCTATATGCTGGAAGTCTTCCCTTTGTCAGAAGTCATAACCGCAATGTTATCCGGAGATGGAAACTGTGCCGAAGTCGTGTGGCAGGATCCGGTATTCGGCATGAGTATTCCAGAATGGAGCCTTACCGGTTTTTTCATGCTGGGTTGTCTTTGCGTATATCAGGCCTTACGTACAAATCAGCAATACGCATAAGCGTTTTATTTCCTTCCCCCCCCTCACACTACAAGCTAGCAGCAAGTGGTATGCTCATTACCACCCATGTGGGAACCACCTTTGGTTTCCTGTGGTGACCTGACTGAACCGGCAGCCTTGCAAAATTTCGTATCTGCGGGGAAATCATTGGCATTTACACCAATAAATGAATCCCGCATAGGACCTTCCATCAGGAAACGAAAAGTGCGATCGCTGACTGCGATACGCTCTCCTCTTGGAAAAATATTGTCCATGTCATCTCTGACCTCGCTGAAAGGGCCTTTATAAATCACCGCCTGACCTTTATCCATCAGGGGAATTTTTTCCGGTTTGGCTGCAGTAATGGTTACCGAACGAAATTCGATACCTTCCACAGTCTGCCAGGGTTCGTTATCCCACTTATCGTAGGCAACTGCTACAAAGCCGGCTTTTTTGAATGTATCCAAAAAGGCTTTTTCCTGAAAGGCACCGGAAATACAGCCACTCCATAACTGTGCATCATCACGTAAATGTTGTGGCACTACCTCGTCACTGACAATATCTGAAATTGCAACACGCCCGCCAGGCTTCAGAACTCTGAAAATTTCCTCAATCATCTGGGTTCGATGCTGCTCTGCCACCAGGTTCAATACACAATTGGAAACAACCAGGTCGACACTATTGGACTCAACCAATGGTGCTTGTTCCTTTTGTGTTATTTTCCAGGCATCAAGCGCAGTCTGATCAGGGTTATTGTTTTTTTCAAATTCATGCAGGGCATCAAGATCCAATGCCAGATCCTGTATATAGCCCTTGCGGAAATCAACCCGGTCGCCTCCAATTTTTTCAGCCATCTCCGGCTGGTATTTCCTGGCCAGGGCAAGCATCTCATCAGTCATATCTATGCCAATGACTGAACCTGTGTCACCAACCAGTTGGGCTGCCATGTAGCAGATCTTGCCACCGCCACTGCCCAGATCAAGCACACAGTCTCCAGTCTGAACATAACGGGACGGATCACCACAGCCATAATCTTTTTCGATGATTTCCTGCGGCAGCATTTTCAGTAATTCAACATCGTAGTCGACCGGACAGCATAAACTTGCCTCGACTTTTTCAGCGCCTCCAGCGTACCTCTCTGATACTTTTGCTTCTATATTCAAAAGATGTCTCCTTGATTTTTTTATTTATAGCTCTTTATTTTCTGGTAATGGTTCAGTTTGAATTTCTTTTGTTACTTTCATAGATGTTTAGGGGAAGGTACATTAATTCGGAGCACGCGGTAAATACCTCCCTGTACGCTCGGCCTCAGCATCCCTGCCGCGGACGGCTCCTCATTAAAGCACCTTCCCCTTCATGGCATCTCATTGGGACATTCAAACTGAACCATTATCTATTTTTTCTATATGTTCTCTTTATATCCTGTGCAAACTATCTGCGCCAGGCATGAAATTTTTCCAGCCATGGATAAAGCCATTCCGGGGCATTGGCTTTTCGCCATTCACCCGCAGCATATTTATTGCTCTCGCTTAACGTCGGGTAAATGTGGATAGTTTCCTGAATTTTTTTCAGGCCCAGACCATGTTTCATGGCCAGAATAAATTCAGCAATCAGATCAGACGCATGATAACCCACAATAGTCACGCCAAGTATTTTATCCTTACCTGGCGCCGTCAAAACTTTTATAAAGCCCCTGTCTTCGCTGTCTGCGATAGCACGATCCAGGTCATCAATCTTATATTCAGTTACCCGGTAATCAATATTCTGGATTTTTGCATCTCTTTCATTGAGACCGACCCTGGCAACTTCAGGATCAGTAAAGGTTGCCCATGGCACAATAGAATAATCGGCTTTAAATTTCCTGAACCCTGAAAATAGACTGTTTATGGAAGCATACCATGCCTGATGGGCTGCCATATGGGTGAACTGGTATGGCCCAACAACATCTCCACAGGCGTATATGTTCGGAAAAGTCGTCTGCAAATATTCATTAACCTTCAGTGTTCCCTGCTCACTGGTATCAATGCCCAATTCTTCAAGACCAAAGCCTTCAATATTGGCTTTGCGCCCGATTGCCAGTAATGCCATATCAAAACTGACAATAAACTCGGCATCACCATGTTTGAGTACTGCCTGGTTTTCACCAGCCTGTTTCTGAAATCTGAGCACCTGATGCTCGCCCAAAAAGTTGATGCCTTCGCGCTGAAAATTATCAAGCATAAATTCAGAAACTTCATCGTCTTCGCGCGGTAATGGTTTGGCAACCATATCAACCTGAGTAATAACGGCGCCCAGCCGTGCAAAAGCCTGGGCCAGTTCACAGCCAATGGGACCAGCGCCTACGACCAGGAACCGTTGTGGCAGACTCTGCAGATTCCAGACCGTATCAGAAGTAACATAATCAATTTCTTTAAGACCGGGAATGGGTGGTACCAGAGGTCGGGCGCCGGTTGCCAGCACGATATTTCGAGTACTGATTTCCCTGCCATCGACCTCTACATGGAAGGGTGACCGTATTTTCGCTTCACCCTGTATGCAATCAACACCCAGCTTGCTATAACGCTCTACTGAGTCATGCGGTGCAATTTTAATGATTACCTCCCTGACGCGTTGCATAACGCCAGCAAAGTCCACTTCAGGCGGTGCAGCCCTGATGCCAAAATGTTCGGCACGGGAAAACAGATGATTGACCCCGGCACTTCGTAGTAGGGCTTTGCTAGGTACACAACCGGTGTTCAGGCAATCTCCACCCATCTCGGCTTTTTCCACAAGAATAACCTTGGCTTTTGCCAGTGCTGCTATATAGGCTGTAACCAAACCTGCTGAACCAGCACCTATAACTATCATATTGGCATCAAATGTTTTTGGCCTAGGATAGCGTCGGTAAATTTTTCTTTTTTTCAGAAAGTTCAGCAACCATTTTGCCAGCCAGGGGAATAGTGCCAGTAGTATAAGTACCCTGATCAGGCCGACGCTCAGTACAGCAGGTATGCTTTCTGCCATACCGAGCTGGGCACCTACTTCAACATAAAGCCCTGTCCCCACCAGCATACCCAGTTGACTGACCCAGTAAAAATCACGCAACCTGATCGGCGTTAATGCCATGAGCATATTGACGAGGAAGAAAGGAAATACCGGAATCAGGCGCAATGTAAACAGATAAAAGATGCCATCTTTCTCTATTCCGTCGTTGATGGGTTTTAGCCTGTCGCCGAATTTATCCTGTACCCAGTCTCGTAAAACTGTCCGTGCCATTAAAAAAGCCAGGCTGGCGCCAATGGTGCTGGCAAAAGAAACCATGACTAACGCCCACCAGAATCCAAACAGTGCGCCACCAATCAGAGTGATAATCGCTGCGGCAGGCAAAGAAAATGCTGTAATGAGAATATAAAGTGAAAAATATAATACAGATGTCAGCACAAAGTTTTCATCTTTGAACTGTAAAAGTATTTCCCGTTGCGCCTGAAAAAAGGACAACTGCAGATAGGCACCCAGGTCAAAAATAAAAAAACAGCTTAATACGGCAAAAAACAGTACAAGCAGAACCAGTTGTTTTCTCTTCATTTTATGCGTTGATGTGCCATAATTGCTTTAATGTTGTATGAATAGAGAACATTTCCTTAAGGATGTTACTAAGAAAGTTAAATGAATACCTCTTAAAAACATCACAATGACACTGTGATTTAACACAGTAATAATAAAGAAATTTACGCGAAGTGAATAAAGTGAGCAAAGACAGCTACCAACGTTTATTTCCCCAGACCCGAATGCGCCGGATGCGTCGTGACGATTTCAGCAGACGTCTGATGCGCGAATCCACACTTACCACTGACGATTTAATTTATCCGGTTTTTGTTATCGAGGGTAAAGCTGAGCGACAGGCGGTACCCAGCATGCCGGATATTGAACGACTGACTCTGGATGAACTGGAAAAGGAAACCATACTTTTAAAACAGCTGGGTATTCCAGCCATTGCGCTTTTTCCGGTAACCGACCCTGGTAGTAAAACCGATGATGGCAGGGAAGCGTTCAATGCTGACGGCCTGGCCCAAAGAGCCGTAAAAACCATCAAAAATGCCTGCCCGGAAATAGGTGTCATTACCGATGTTGCTCTGGATCCTTTTACCACCCACGGACAGGACGGCATCATTGATGCTGATGGCTACGTGTTAAATACAGAAACTGTAGAGACCCTGGTGAAACAGGCTTTGTCACATGCCGAAGCCGGAGCAGATATTGTGGCTCCATCAGATATGATGGATGGTCGTATTGGCGCTATCCGACATGAACTGGAAAGCTCCGGTCATATTAATACCCGAATACTGGCCTACTCTGCGAAATATGCATCTGCATACTATGGGCCATTCCGGGATGCAGTAGGCTCAAGTGGCAATCTGGGTGCCAGCAGTAAGGAAACCTACCAGATGGATCCAGCCAACAGCGACGAAGCCCTGCATGAAGTGGCCCTGGATTTAAGTGAAGGCGCAGATATGGTTATGGTCAAACCGGGCTTGCCCTACCTGGATATCGTCAGGCGGGTCAAAGATGAATTTGGCGTGCCGACACTGGTTTATCAGGTCAGCGGTGAATATGCCATGCACATGGCAGCCTTTCAGAACGGCTGGCTGGATGAAGACAAGGTCATGTTTGAATCCATATTAGCCATCAAACGTGCCGGAGCAGATGCCGTTTTAACCTATTTTGCGAAAAAGATAGCTGAAAAACTTGAATAAGCCTACTTTTGACTCCATATTATTCAGCAAGTTAATACCGATTAAGATTTATATCTGACAACCTTAAGGAAGCAATCATGAGCGAAAATATCAGCCACATTTCTGATGACAGTTTTGAAACCGATGTCCTCAATTCAAGCGAACCTGTACTGGTCGATTTCTGGGCAGAATGGTGCGGACCATGCAAAATGATTGCACCTGTGCTGGAAGACCTGGCTGATGAATATGCCGGAAAACTGAAAATCTGCAAACTGGATGTTGACCAGAATAAAGAGATGGCAGCGAAATATAATGTCAAAGGTATCCCGACTTTAATGATTTTTAACAATGGCGATGAAGCGGGTAAAAAAGTTGGCGCACTTTCAAAAACCCAGCTATCTGAATTTATCGACAGCACCATTTAATTTTATATAGGCTAAAAAGCAGTCTTTTTTTGTAATATTTACTTTACACAGCATATGGCGGGTGTTAGATTACCCGCCAGCTTGTCATTTCAAGCGCCAATCCAGGGCGCTAAATCAGCAAAAAATACATTATTTAAAAATATTGGCAGAGTTAATCTGTTCCAGAATAAATCGGGCAAGCAGGAAAATTAATTAAGCTTTTACCTATAATCAAT
>JAYPJO010000055.1:0-10754 GCA_038128465.1 Gammaproteobacteria bacterium | reverse complement strand
TGAAATGTTCAGAAATTATGCTGGTAATAGATTATGTCAGGTTGATATAGCAGATGTGTATGATCATAAGCATCAGCAGGTAAGCTATGATGATGCGCAGGCAGGCTTAAACAAAATGTCGATGGATATCAGCAAGGCAATTTTCAGAAAACTGGCAACCACTGGTGTGGTTTTCAGTGCTGAAACCTTTCGCACTATCAAGGCAACTTATTATCGAATAGCGCTTGATTTCGTAGAGTCCTATCATAACGATGCACTCATCAATGGCCTGGACCTTGATATTCATGAGGAAGAAAAAGCCATTGAGCTGTTTGCCGAAAACATCATGAAAGCTGGCGTTTATTTCCTGGAAAATCCACAGGAAACACCATTTATTCCCAGCTGGACCCGGGTGAATTCTGCCCTGCCTGATATTGGTGAAAAATTTATTGCTGCTGCACAGGCTGATCTGCAGGAGTATCAGTAAGCCATATGCCAACACCTGTCAGTCTGCAAAAAGACCTGAAGACGCGTGTTCTCGCACATTTGAATCAGGTTTACCCGGAGCATGATTGTAAGGAAATCAGCGGTAAATTGCTGACGGCGATGGGGCTTATAGAGTCAGTAAAAAAACCACGCTGGCTCAAAAACAACTGGAGTGAAAAGGATGTTGTACTGATTACTTATGCCAACAGTGTCGTAAAGGAAAATGAAATTCCGCTATTGACCCTGGATTATTTTTTAACACGATATTTTTCTGAAAAAATTTCGTGGGTGCATATCCTGCCGTTTTTTCCATACAGTTCTGATGATGGTTTTTCCGTGATTGACTATCGTCAGGTTAATGACAGTTTTGGTTCCTGGAAACATATCGATCAGATAGCCAGAAAATTTAAGCTGATGTCAGATCTGGTTATCAATCATTGTTCATCCATGGGGCAGTGGTTTTCCCAGTTCAAGGAATCCAAGTCACCGGGCAAGGATTACTTTTATACAGTAGATGCCGACTATGATTTGACCCAGATAGTCAGGCCTCGGTCTACACCAGTGTTACGGGAAGTGCAGACTGCTGAAGGACTAAAACACGTCTGGTGTACCTTCAGTCATGACCAGGTTGATCTGAATTTTCGTAATCCAGCTGTCCTTGAAGAAATGGTAAAAATCATCCGTTTCTATCTTGACAAGGGCGTGCAGGTTTTTCGACTGGATGCCGTGGCATTTTTATGGAAAGAAAATGGCACAAGCTGTTTGAACCTGGACCAGACCCACGAAATTGTTCGCCTGATCAGAACACTGATTGAATACTACAAGCCTGGCACGATCATCATTACGGAAACCAATATTCCCAACCTGGAAAACCTGTCCTATTTCGGCAATGCCAATGAAGCGCATATTATTTATAACTTCTCCCTGCCACCGCTGTTGCTGAACACGATGGTGACAGGTAATTGCCATGCACTGAAAAGCTGGTTAATGAGTATGCCGCCAGCACAAAAAGGCACGACCTTTTTTAATTTTATTGCGTCACATGATGGTATCGGGTTAAGGCCGCTGGAGGGTCTAATCAGTGATGAGGATGTACAACATCTGATTGCTGTAATGGAGGCGGCGGGTGGATCGGTTTCCTGGCGTAGCCTGAATGATGGCGGCATGCGCCCCTACGAAATCAATATCAGTTTATTCGATGCCATGAAGGGCACCATTGAGAATCCTGAAGATGGCTTTCAGGAGCAGCGTTTTATTTGTGCGCACAATATCATGCTATCGATAGAGGGGGTGCCAGCTTTTTATATTCACAGTTTGCTGGCCACAGAAAACGATTATGAAAAACTGGCAAATACCAATAATAAACGGGCCATTAATCGCCATATATGGGATCTGGATGAACTTGAGACTTTACTGGATGCAGATAATGCACACAGCAGAATCCTGAATGAATTGAAACGACTGATTGCCATCAGGAAGAAACAGGCAGCCTTTCATCCGAATGCCATCATGTTTACCTTACATATCGGAGATGAAGTCTTTGCTTACTGGCGGCAAAGTTTGCGTCGGGACCAGAGTATTTTTTGCCTGAACAATATCAGTGATAAAACACAAAAAGTTTCGTTAAGCGCCATTAATTTAATTTCATCAGAAGACTGGCTTGACCTGATTGGCGGGCAGAAACTGGAAGTAGGGCAGACTGAAATCATTTTGAAGCCATACCAGTCTGTCTGGCTGACCAACCAGGTTTTTTAAACGCCGGAAAAGACCTGGTCATGTTCGAAATAAAGATTGATTTTCGTCAATCTGTATTCTTTTAATCAGGCCAGCCTTGTCGCATAATCACAAGTCCTTTTCCTTCTTCTTTAAGGGATGGTTTATGAAAATACTTAGCTTTATACAAAATCGTTTATTCCCAAGGTTGCTGGTTCTGTGTTTGTGCTTCTCTGGTATGTCAGTGTACGCACAGTCAACTGATTTGACTGAGCAGTTATTAAAAGCCTCACCGGAATCCATTCTGGCCAGTCAGGATTTGCTTGACTATATGAACAATCTGGTAGAACCGGCCATTACCGAAAATTGCGCAAGTTGTCATGGTGCCGATTTGACCGGAAATACCAGCGGTGTTCCCAACCTGGTTGATTACGAGTGGATATGGGGTATTGATGGTTTCGAGATGACCGCCGTCGAGTCAGTAATGGAAATCATGCAGACCATTCTTTATGGCGTTCGTAATACGGAATGTGCAGAGGAAATTCAGCAGTACGGTGCCTGCCCGGATACACGTTACTCGGAAATGCCGGCCTACGGCCAGCTTGGGTTTGATGAAGCCAGTCTGAACAACATGGTGGATTATGTGCTTTCTCTCAGTGGTGAGGATGTGAATCCTTTTGCCGTTGAAGCAGCTTCCAGCCTGTGGCCGGTCTGTGTCGAATGTCATGGTGTTGAAGGAGCTGGTTACAAGCCTTTTGGCGGACCCGATTTAACCGATGATATCTGGTTATTTGGCTCATCCGGACCGGAAATTTATGATGTGCTGGCCAATGGTCGTATGGGGGTCTGCCCGGCCTGGTCTGAACAGCTGGATGCCGTTACTATCAAGGCGCTTGCCAGCTATATCTATTTCAAAGCCAATGGCTATTTATAGGGCCATTGACAGGTCTTTCTTTGAGGGTTTTCAAAGGTACTTAAACTCTCGCACAATCAGGTCTTTATTGTTATGATGCGCCGCTTTTCTTGCATAAGTGGCTATTCAGGCAGGCATGAAAGCATTCTATAAAGACTTCAAACTTGGCATCCTCGGCGGCGGACAATTAGGCCGCATGCTGATCCAGGCCTGTCCCAATTTCGATATTCATACCGTAGTTCTCGACCCTTCAATAAAGGCGTCCTGCCAGGGTATTGCCAGTGAATTTTATCAGGGTAGTTTCAATGACTATGAGACAGTTTATGAGTTCGGCAAAAAAGTCGATCTGCTGACCATTGAGATAGAGAATGTCAATGTTGCAGCCTTGCATCAACTGGAGCAGGAAGGGCTTGCCGTTTATCCCCAGCCCCGCGTAATTGAGATCATTCAGGACAAACGAAAACAGAAACAGTTTTACCAGGACCATGCCATTCCTACTGCTGAATTTGTATTGGTTGAGGATCGTGCTGATATTCAGCAGCACGAAAATTTTTTACCGGCATTCAACAAAATCGGGCAGGGCGGTTATGACGGCGGTGGCGTTGCGCAGATTGCATCGTTGGCTGACCTCGACCAGGCGTTTGATGCACCGGGTCTGCTGGAAAAGACAGTGGATCTGGATTGCGAAATTTCAGTGATTGCAGCACGCAATATCAGCGGTGAAACAGCTGTTTTCCCGGTCGTTGAATGTGTATTTCATCCCCAGCATAACCTGGTTGATTACCTGATCGCGCCCAGCAAGTTATCAGCTGATATCCAGGAACAGGCCAGTACTATAGCCGGTGAGCTGATTGAGAAACTGGACATGGTCGGTATTCTGGCCGTCGAAATGTTTGTTACCCCGACCGGCAAAGTCCTGGTCAATGAAATTGCACCCAGACCCCATAACAGCGGACACCAGACCATAAATGCGAATGCAACGTCACAGTATGAACAGTTGTTGCGGGCTATCCTGGATCTGCCACTGGGATCGACTAAAATCAACAAACCCTCCGCCATGGTGAATTTACTGGGTGAAGCTGGTTATACTGGTCCGGTACATTATGAGGGCATTGAAGAATTACTCGCCATTCCGGATGTACATCTGTTTTTGTACGGCAAAGCTGAAACCCGGCCGCAGCGTAAAATGGGACATATCACCATTGTGGATGAAGAGCGGGATAATTTAATCACCAAGATTGCTAAGGTTAAGCAAACGATAAAAGCAGTGAGTCAACACAAAGACCAAGAGGAAGCCTCGTAATGAGCAACGTGAAAGTCGGTATTATCATGGGCAGCAGTTCTGACCTGAATGTCATGCAACAGGCAGCAGATATCCTGCAGGAATTTTCCATCGACTGTGAAATATCGGTTGTTTCAGCACATCGCACGCCACAGGCAATGATGGAATATGCTGACTCAGCCCGGGATAGAGGCCTCAGTGTCATTATTGCTGGTGCTGGTGGTGCTGCGCATTTGCCCGGCATGGTTGCTTCAGTGACCACTTTGCCGGTTATTGGTGTCCCCATTAAGTCATCCAATTCCATCGACGGCTGGGATTCTGTACTTTCTATTTTGCAAATGCCGGCAGGTATTCCGGTTGCCACTGTTGCCCTTGATGGTGCAAAAAATGCCGGCATCCTGGCAGCAGAAATTATCGGGACCTTTGATGAAGATGTCGCCGCTAAACTGTCTGATTACAAGCAGGCCCTGAAAGAAAAAGTTCAGCAGATGAATGACAATATATAAGGTCCCTGGTCAGATAAAACTGATATTTTTCTCTGAACTTATTCAGGATATTGATATAATTCCACCCCGTTCCTCCAGTACCTAATTTCAACCTACTTAACGGATATCAAGATGTTTCAGTCTATCGAGCGGCGCCCCCCTGATCCGATTCTGGGTCTTTCAGCCAGTTACAAAGCAGACAGCAACCCTAATAAAATTGATCTGGGTGCTGGTGTTTATAAAGACGAAAGTGGCAATACGCCAATTGTCTCGGCCATCAAGAAAGCCGAGCAGACACTGTGGGAAACGGAAGATTCAAAATCCTATATTGCTCAGATCGGACCTGAAGGTTATAACCATCATGTTGCCAGAATGATACTCGGAGAAGGTAGCCCGGTATTGAGTGATCAGCGTGCAACCAGCATTCTGGCGCCAGGTGGCTCCGGCGCGTTGCGTGTCATTGCAGAGTTTGTCAGCAACAACTTCCCGAACACGCGAGCCTGGGTCAGTTCACCAACCTGGGCAAACCATATCCCTTTATTGGGTTCGGCTGGTCTGGAGCTGGTTGAATATCCCTATTACGATTATGACAGGCATGCAATTGATATAGACCGGATGATGGATACCCTGAAACAGGCCAAGGCCGGTGATTTGGTGCTGGTGCATGGCTGCTGTCATAACCCCTGTGGTGGAGATTTAAGCAAGGAGCAATGGCAGGCTTTTGCTGAAGCTGCAGACAAACAGGGATTTACACCCTTTGTCGATATGGCTTATCAGGGCCTGGGTGATGGTCTTGAAGAAGATGCCTATGGCGTGCGTTTGCTGACAGAAAACCTGCCTGAAGTGATGATTGCCTCGTCCTGTTCCAAAAACTTTGGTCTGTATCGGGAAAGAACGGGTTCGGTTACTTTTATTGGTGAGACAGCTGATCAGGTCAGTGCGACTACATCGCAGTTATTGTCTACTGCACGCCAGATATATTCTGTGCCACCATCACATGGTGCCGCCCTGGTTGAAATCGTGCTTTCGGATCCGGCATTAAAGGAAGAATGGCTGGCAGAATTAAACTTCATGCGCGAACGCATTAATGGCTTGCGTAGCCTGTTTGTTGCCAAATTAAAGGATGCTGGTGTGGATCAGGATTTCTCTTTCATAGAACGGGAAAAGGGTATGTTTTCTTTCCTGGGATTGAGTCCCGAACAGGTTCAGCGCCTGATTGATGAACACAGCATCTACATGGTGAAATCCAGTCGCATCAATGTGCCTGGTATTTCCGAGAGTAATATTGATTACCTGGTTGAGTCGATAGCCAAGGTACTTTAAACCTAATTTATAAAAAAAGGTGTCAGACAATTTTTTTGCTGACACCTTTCTTTTTATCTTTTAATTTTAAAGCAGAGGTCGACATTTTTCTTCGACACCGTCAGCAGGTGGAATAGGGGAGCATACCGGTAAACTCATTAATTTTTCATAGTTTCTCAGTCTTTCTTCTGCACGGACACTTAAGCTGGGCTGAGGAGGTTCATCATCCCCACCACCCCCGCCAGCAGCTCCGGCCAGGAGCAGCAGGCCAGCACCAATTATCCAGGAATATGTACCAAGACCAGATGTTGCTGTGGGTGTAGTACTGCTTGCATTGAAAACAGGTGTTGCATAAAAAGGAAAGGACATACCGATGTCATTTTCATTATCCCGAAACAGGGTGCTGTATTCATAGCGTCCCTTTAAGCCAAAGCTGCGGGTAAAGCCAATACCGACATGCTGATCCTGACCAGGCAAATAATAAGATGCATAAAATGTACTGCTGCTACCTAGCTGATTATTACTACTTGATTTACCCAGGGGGATATTGACCCCGATTTCTATCTGCGGTCTCTCATGTCTGTTGGCAAACGGGTGATGGAGATTATTTTGAAAATTCAATTCTTCAGCTGATACTGGCAGGCTGAAGCTTTTGAAAAATAATGCAGTTATTAAGGTAATTGATGTAACAGTTTTCCTGTTGAAAGTTTTATATCTGTTCATTTGTATTTCCTCTCTGATTAAAAACTCTGTGAGGATGAACATATCGTCGGGTAACTATTATGTATACTAAAATATTAAAAGTGGCATTTATATGTACAAAAGGTATCATATATAGATACTATTTATTGAAATTTGACCAGACTACAGGAATTTGCGATGTCTAACAGGCGAGATATTATCGAGGTTCTAAAACATAATTTACGCTCTGCGGGGCTTACTTATGCGGATGTTGGCAAGCAGCTTAATTTGAGTGAGATCAGCATCAAACGTGGCTTTGCCCAGGGAAATTTCAAACTGGACAGATTGGAGATGATCTGCAAGCTGGTCGATCTTGAACTGGGTGACCTGTTGCGTCTGGCTGATGAACAGGAAACCAAAATAAGTTCATTAACCGTGCAGCAGGAACAGGAGCTGGTCGATGATACCAAATTCCTGCTGGTCGCCATTTGTGTACAGAATGCCTGGGAACTGGAAGAAATACTTGCTAACTATGATCTTACTGAACCGGAATGTATCCGCTACCTTATCAGGCTTGAAGCACATGGCCTGATTCGACTTTTGCCAGGCAACAGGGTCAAACGTTTGCTGGCTCAGGATTTCCACTGGTGTATAGATGGACCAATAGAAAAGTTTTTTGAGCAACAGGTTCAGCAGGAGTTTTTCAGTTCGTCATTTGCCAAGCGCAGAGAATTGAAACAATATCTGATTGGTATGCTATCCAGCCAATCCATCAAGGTGCTGGAGAAAGAGTTACAGGCATTACAAAAGACTTTTTCTGAGTTACAGGAAGCTGATTCCAAAGTTTCAGTCAGATTTCGAAAAAATGTAGGTTTGTTTCTGGCGTTCAGACCATGGGAGCTATCAACGCTCAGTGCCTTGAGAAAATAATAACCATGGGAACTCGTGTCAGAGTAAAATTTAAAATTACACGATCCAATATCAAAACGAATAAGTCGCATTAAGCCCAAAGGTTCTTGGTGCACCAGCTTGTCTATAAACTTCATTGACCCAGCCGTTACGAGCATCGGCAGCAAAGTAAAGCCCATGCACGGCAAAATCTTTATCTGCAAGATTTCTGCTCCATAGGGTGAGTCCGAGATTACCCAGCTGATAGTTCAGACTGGCATGTAGCAGGTTGTAGCCATCCAGTTTTCCATCATGGTAATAGCCGTAATAATTGCCGTCACGGCCTTCGACTTCAATTTTGAAACGTAGCTGTGTGTTGATCTGATACTCTCCTGCAACAGCATATTGCCAGTTAGGGGCCTTGGCCTGCTCTCTGCCATCACGTGATACAAAGTTGTTGGCATCCAGATCAAACACGCTGAGCCGGTCAATTTCAGTTTTCAGTAAACCGGTACTGAAATTTAATTGCAGCTTACTGCTGGCCTGGTAAGTGGCTTCCAGTTCGGTACCATAATTACTGGCATTGCCGGTGCTGTCCAGGTAGCCAATCCACAGCCCGGCGCCGGCATCCCACATCCAGCTTTCCAGCTGAGCCTGATCACGGTCAGTATGAAATAAGGCAGCACGCAGGCTCAGGGCATCATTGAACAGGTATGTTTTCAGACCTATTTCCTTGTTCAGCAATGTCTCCGTATCAAAGCGCAATTTATCAGCAGTAAATACCTGAAACGGAGTAGACATCCAGACTGCATTGGCACTGGCAGAAGTGTTAATACCGCCGGGTTTTTCTGACTGTTTGAGGCCGGCATACCAGAGGGTGTCGTTGATGACATATTCCAGGGTCAGTTCGCCGCCCCTCAGGTTTTCATCGTTGTCAGATATAAAGCCATTGCTGTCGTTGTAGTCATCTGTATATCGCTCAAAGCGTAAACCGCCCAGCAGGATTAGATTTTCACTGATTTCGAAGCGGTATTGGCCATAAAGCGAGAACCGTTTAGCCGCATAGTCGCTGGTGGAAGCGAAGTTGCCAAAAAAGAGGCTGTTGTACTGGTAGTCCAGTGCTTCTTTGTTTTTCCTGGCATAAAACCCAGCAACCAGTTTTTTATCAGAGGAGCTGATTCTGAGGTCCAGAACATGCTGTCTTGAATCACGGATAAAACTTTCTGTGGCCTGGTCAAAGTCAAAGGCTGTGCAGGACGGGTCCGTATCGCAGAAGCTGTTATTTACCCAGTCAGCATCGTACGCATAATCATTGTTACTGTTATTGATGCTGTAGATGGCGGTTAATGTATAGTTACTGTTAAGGTCCCAGGAGGCTGTAAAGCCTCCGGCATAAAGCTCCGTATTATCCCGCCCCGGCTGATCTGATTGCGTATCCCTGAAGCCGTCCAGCGACCAGCTGTCATAACCGTTATCACTGTTAAGGTGAATCAGGTTAAAGTCTATCGCCAGGTCGTCACTGGCTTGCCAGGCCAGCATGCCGCGAAAGTTGGTTTCCTTAATGCCATTGGTATCATCAGCATTCTGGTAATGATTTTCAATATAACCATCGCTGTCGTTTTGCTGCACGGTGATGCGTCCGAGCAGCTGATTGCTTAAAGCTCCACTGCTACTAAAACCAAAATTTCTCTGACCGAAATTACCAAACCCAGTAGCGATTGTCGTCGTCATTGATTGGCTGGGGCGAGCACTTTTCAGATTAATTAATCCGGCATGCCCGGAGCTACCATAACGGGTTCCTTGCGGCCCTCTCAAAACTTCTACCTGCTCAAGGCCAAACAGGGATGCGGCAGCCGCATTGGCACCAAGTTCTATATTGTCGATGTTGAGACCAACGGACGGGTAATATTTGGGATCCTGGAATTGTTCAAGATCACCAATGCCCCGTAGCTGAATAAAGCGACTACGGGAACCGGCTGATGACCAGCTCAGGTTCGGAACAGAAGTAAAAACCTCTTCGAGGTGCTGTGCGCCCCGCATCTGGATGGTATCGGCAGAAATCGCACTGGTGCTATCCGTACTTTGCATCAGCGACGTGTTGAAAAAGTCAGCAGTAATGATGATTTCTTCGATTGCTCTAGCGCCAGTACCAGAACCAGTCGCCGGTGTCTGAGCATTCAGATTTGATAGCCACAGTGTCGGGATAAGTGCTGTAAATAAGACTGGTGAGATTTCCATTAATACTCCACTGTAATTACCGGCGGAGAAACAGGAGAAGCTGCAAAGAAATGATAAAAAGAGCGATAAAAGTGCATGAAATCAACCTATTCCTACGCCAGCATTAACTGGGTCAGGTTCAAAGGGTTTGTTTCATTCTTGCAACTACAGCTCAGAAACATCTCAGGCAAAGCCACCCCTCAGGATGCGAGCACTTTATTACAGGAAAAGTTTATTTACAAGACGCGCTTTGACAGAATTGTGAATTATAATTAAGCGGTGTTTAATTAATTTTGATATCAAACTGTAATTATTTCACCATACTCATGCAGCACTTATAATGGCTTCAACAGGTAAATTAGTTTTGGGGCACAGCCAATTCTAGAATGGATGTAATAAATAACAAATGAATTTAAGAGGCACGAGTTTGTTTATAGAATATTTGGCCAGGGTAACCTAAAAGACTCGGATAAACCCGTTCTTGGGGGGGGCTGGAGCCGTGTAGGTACAACATTGGGAGCTCTGAGCCTGAAGCTAAACCTGATGAATATGGATCAGATCGGTAACCTGCTTAAAATTCAGGAGCAGACCGGCGGTCTGTTTGGTGATGTTGCTATCGAACTGGGATATCTTGACGATGCGTAGGTGAAGAGTCTGTTAAACATCCAGACATGGTGCAGGCGCGAAGAGATTCTGCATCGTCTGTTGATTTCGAATACGATCAATGAAGATCAATACCGAAAATTTGCTCCAAAAGTTTATCTCTTCTTAATGAGCTGACTAAAGTTAATAAAGAGCTGCCTGGATC
>JAYPJO010000054.1:0-10895 GCA_038128465.1 Gammaproteobacteria bacterium | reverse complement strand
GGGGTTCACCTTCTGCCGAGTAAGTGATGGATACACCAAACTTGCTGCCATCACCCAGGGCAGCTTCAACCTGTTCACCCAGCCAGGCATGATTAATTACCAATTCTGTGAAGCCGGCATTCTTTAGCTGCTCTATCAGGTATTCTATGAGCGCCCTGC
The DNA here is from genome assembly GCA_038128465.1 of Gammaproteobacteria bacterium. Taxonomy (GTDB): domain Bacteria; phylum Pseudomonadota; class Gammaproteobacteria; order Pseudomonadales; family Pseudohongiellaceae; genus UBA5109. The sequence continues at coordinate 10,736 of JAYPJO010000054.1, read as the reverse complement.
CTCCCACTTTTAACAGGGGTTTGGGTGTAGTTGCTGTCAACGGCCGCATCCTTTCACCCCTCCCAGCTGCCAGTATCATTGCCCTCATTATCGTGCTGTCCTGTTGTTAGCTTTGCTGATCGCCAAAATGCTTCTTTCCACATCCTGCATGACAAATTTCTTCAGCCAGCCGTGAAAGTCTGCCAGTTCTTTGTATTGTGATGTGACCTGGTAAAGATAGGATAAAGTCCGGGGAATGTCTGTGAGGTAGGTAATCTTTTGATCGCGCAAATACAGGCGTGAAAATATGCCCGTGGCCTTAAGATGCCGTTGTGCACCCATCAGATCAAAATCCCTTAGAAACTGCTTTTCTGTGACGTCAATCAACTGTTGCTGCAGCGCCAGATTTCGATACTCCAGTGCCCACTCATGTACCTGGGCTATCGGCCAGGCGATATAGCAGTCCTTTAATAAGGAAACCAGGTCGTAGCTGTAAGGGCCTGCCACTGCATCCTGAAAATCAATGACACCGATAGCAGAACTTTCCGGAGATTTTTTATCCAGGAAAAGCAGGTTGCGTGAATGATAATCCCGATGCACACAAAGCTGTGTTTGCGAGCGAGCTGCCTCTTTCAGAAACTCAAAACTGTTGTCCAGTATTTCATTATCCTGTATGCCCAATTTTAACTTCAGTATGCCCTCACAAAACCAGTGCCGAAATAATTCCATTTCATCCTGCAACAATTGCTCTGAATAGTCAGGAAGTTTATCCGTCGGCACCTGCTGAATTAGTAAAAGTTCCTGAAAGGCATGGCGATACAGATTGGCAGCGTCCGCAACATCAGTATCTTCTGCCTGGATTTTTTTAAGTTCTGACCACAATAAAGCATCACCAAAGTCTTTAATGCATAGAAAGCCCTGAGTCAGATCAGACCTGAATATTTCCGGCACATGGACTCCCTGTTTTCTGAATAGTCCGGCGATATCAACAAATAACTGGCTATTTTCCTTATCGGGTGGTGCATCTACCAGAATATAGGATGTATCCGCGCTCTGAGCACGGAAATAGCGGCGGAAACTGGCATCACCCTGTACCAGATTTATGTCAAAATCATTGCCCCCTGCACCGGGCTGAACCCCGGGAAGCTGACTGTGAAACCACTGGGTTAAAGCCTGGGCACGGCCATGATCATCGCTTGTTGAATTCTCAGACATGCCTGCGCTGAGCTTTCCTTGTTTAGTCAGATAAGAGTAATTAAAATCAATTATGCCTATACAACCTGGATTTTAGAAGTGACCTGCATAAACAAGCGGCGCGATTTTCCGCTGATACTGTTGCCATCTGTATTGACCCGAGCTGTCTTACCCTATACCACCCTTCCATTATTTTTTTTATTGTTGTCAGGCAGTGTTTCTCTGGCGCAAACCCTGGATGGCAATGACATAGCTCAGGAGTTCTGGGTTGATCTATCGGAATTGGATGCAGAGCAATTGGATCTGGTTCCTGAAGCCTGTTGCGGGATCTATGTAGACAACGAGCTGCCCGCACCATTAACTGATGGCAGCATGCTGTTAAGTGCTGGCCGTAGCGAAATCGATAATGCAGCGCAGGAGGCCATCATTGATGATGGCATTGCTATTCAGTATGAAAACATGGTGTTGCAGGCTGACAGTGGTATTTTTTATCAGCTGCAATCTGTCGTCGAACTCAATGGCAACATCCGATTACGTCAGCCCGGAGTAGCCATAGCAGCCGACAGTGCCAGTTTTAGCCAGGCCGATGCCAGTGCTGAACTGGAAAACAGCTCCTATGTACTGTTTGAACAGGCAGCACGCGGTACTGCAAATTCCATTATGTTTCGTAATGCTGATGGCACACTCAGCATTACAGAAGGCAGTTATACCGTCTGCGAACCCGGTGATAACAGCTGGTTGCTGGTGGGTGAAAGCATTGAGCTGGATCAGCAGAGCGGGCGCGGTATGGCACGCAATGTTGTGTTACAGATCAAGGACATTCCACTGTTACCGGTGCCCTATATCAGTTTCCCGATAAATGATGAACGCAGCTCCGGCTGGCTCTACCCCAGTATCGGCAATACCCAGGAGGGTGGTTTTGAAATATCGGCGCCCTATTACTTCAACCTGGCTCCCAATTATGATGCCACCCTGACCCCACGCCTGATGACAGAACGCGGACTGATGCTGAATATTGAAACCCGGCATATGGGCGAGAACTCTTCCAACACGCTGGATTTTTCCATAATGGCAGATGATGCCCAGTATGATCTGGCCAGTCTTGCGCTTCCTGCCAGCGAAAGTCCACCGCAGTCGAAACGCTGGCAGATAAACTATCTTGGTGACGCTGCCTTCAATGATGCCTGGAGCGCCTCAGCAAATTTTTCAGCAATTAGTGACCTCGATTTCTACCAGGACTTCGGTAATAACGGCCTGAATGAAAACAGCCGATCCTACCTTTATCGCCAGGGCGAAGTTAATTACTGGCAGCCTGACCTGCATTTCCAGGCTTCCCTGCAAAGCTACCAGTTAATTGATCAGTCTCTGGGCACTGTTGATAAGCCCTTTTCCAGCCTGCCCCGAATCCAGCTTGATTATGATCACCAGGATGAAACCGGTTTGCATTATGGCATTGACACTGAATATGTCTATTTCGATCGCAGTTTTGAAGCTCAAAACTTCAGCCAGGCGCAGATCGATAATGGCATTTTACTATCCGGACAGCGTTTATCGCTGGAGCCAAAGCTGGCCTGGCAACATGAAACTGCCGGCATGTTTTTCAATCCTGAAGTCTCCTACAAGTACGCCTCCTACCAGCTGGATGACCAGGCTCTGGGTATGCCAGATCAGCCGGAACGTGGTGTTTTTGTTGGCCAGCTCGATAGTGGCCTGATCTTTGAACGTCCACTGGATTTTCAGGGCATGGACTATACCCAAACACTGGAACCCAGGGTGTATTACCTCTACAGTGAATATGAGGATCAAAGCGATATCCCCCTGTTTGATACGTCCAACCTGACCTCCGGTTACACGCAACTGTTTCGTGATAACCGTTTCAGTGGTGATGATCGCATTGGCGACAGCAATCAGCTGACACTGGCCCTGAGTACCCGTTTTTTAAACCAGCGTGGACAGGAAAAAGCTCACCTGAGCGTGGGACAGATATATTACTTTGAGGATCGTCGAGTTGGCCTGACTTCTGCCTTCACGCCCTTGTCACAATCCAGCGCTTCAACAGTTGCCGACATCTCCTATCAGATCAGTGATAACTGGCGCCTTCGGGCATTCAGTGAATGGAACACCGACAATGACAATCTCAACAATGGCAGTTTTCAATTTCGGTATCAATCTGATATAAATCACATCCTGAATTTGAGCTATCGCTATCGCAAAAGCCCGAATTTACCCGGTGTAATCAAGCAGACTGATATTTCTGCCATTTGGCCAATCGCTGATGATTTAACCTTTATTGGTCGCTGGAATTATGACCACGAAGCCGGTCAGAATCTGGAAACTATCATTGGAGTGGAATATAGTAACTGTTGCTGGGATATGCGCCTAGTGGCCCGTGAGTGGGTTGATAACACCGAATTCAATGGTGCGTTTGCAGAAAAAAATACGGGCATCTTTCTGCAGTTTGAGCTTAAAGGCCTGGGTAACATACTTGGTGGCGGCATTGATGCACTGATTGAGCAAAGCATCGCAGGTTTTAAATCTTATGCACAAAACTATTAAATCTATTTTTCTAATTCTCCTGATGCTGATCATGGTAACTGCACAGGCACAGCTGTCTGACAGAGTTATTGCTATCGTTGATGATGAAGTCATTCTGCAAAGTGAGTTTGATGCCCGCATGGCTTCGGTGCAAGAGCAAATTGCCGCCGGCGCAATACCCCGAGGCATACCCATTGAAGAAATACAGACCCAGGTGCTGGATCAACTTATTCTTGAAAGCATCCAGTCACAGCTGGCCGTTCGCTCCGGAATCCGTATTGACGACAATACCCTGAATCAGGCGCTGACCAGCATTGCCCAGTCAAATAACATGACTTTTGATGAATTTCGTAATGTTCTCAATGCCCAGGGTCAGTACCTGCTTTTCCGGGAACAGGTTCGGCAGGACATGATGCTTAATAATCTGCAAAACGCGTCGATCAATTCACGCATAACCATTACGCGTCAGGAAATTGAAAATTACCTGCGTTCAGAAGCTGCCCAGGCTGATATTTCCCCGGAATACCGGGTGCATCATGTACTGGTGCCGGTAGAAAACCCGCGACAAAATGCCCTGCAGCAGGAACTGGCCGATTTAATCTATGAACAACTGCAGGATGGTGCCGACATTCTGGAACTGGCTGCGTCAAGACAGATACTGGGCTTACCGGTTGGTGGTGGTGATCTTGCTGGCTGGCGTAAACAGGAATCTCTGCCCACCATGTTCCGCTCTGTGGTGCCGGATATGCAGGTTGGTGAAATCACCGAACCTTTTACCAGTGACAGTGGCTTTCACATTGTTAAACTGGTTGAAAAGCGTGGTGGCGTGGATTTGCAGGTCAACCAGGCGCAAGTTCGTCATATTCTGATTACACCAAACGAAATCCGAACTGCTGAGCAGGCTGAACAGCTCATACACGAATTACATCAGCGCATTGAGGATGGTGAAGATTTTGGCGATCTGGCACGTGTCTTCACCGATGATCCCGGGTCGATGGTCTCTGGTGGTGATCTGGGCTGGATGACTGAAGGTCAGTTACCTCCCGTTTTTGAGGAGACAATAGCCGAACTTGAAATTGGTGAACTTTCAGAGCCTTTTGCCAATGGTGAAAGCTGGCACATTGCCCAGTTGATGGATCGCCGGGTTGAAGATGTAACAGAAGAAAATGCACGCTTTCAGGCTGAGCAAATCCTCCGTGATCGAAAATATGATAACGAACTGGAAAACTGGCTGACAGAAATTCGCGATACTGCTTACGTTGACATCATGCTTGGTGACAGCGATTAGTTCAGCAAATTTTATTGCGCTGACGCCAGGAGAACCTGCAGGTATTGGTCCGGATATTTGTATAAAGCTGTCCCAGGCTTTTATTAACGACTCTCACCCTGTTTTTGAAAATGCCACCCCGGTTTTTATTGCCGATCCACAGTTGCTGGAATCACGTGCCGGGCTTCTGTCAGCGGATCTTCCCATCCGTAATTTTGCTGAATTTACACCGACTGAAAAAGCCATGTGGGTGGTTCCGGTCAGCATGGAGGTTATGTCAGACTGCGGTGAGCTGAATCCGGACAATGCCAGGTATGTCCTGTCCTGTCTGGATCAGGCAATCCATGGCTGTCTGGATCAGACATTTAATGCGTTGGTAACCGGACCACTGCAAAAAAGCACCATCAATGATGCCGGTATAGCCTTTAGTGGCCACACTGAATACCTCGCTGCTGCCTGCCAGCGAGAAAAAGTCGTCATGATGCTGGCAACTGAAACTCTGCGTGTGGCACTGGTTACAACTCACCTGCCCCTGAGCAAGGTTCCCGCTGCCATCACAGAACAGAATCTGGAACATACTCTGCGCATATTGCAGCATGATCTGATCAGTAAATTTTCCATCAGCCAGCCTGACATTCTGGTCCTGGGCCTGAATCCCCATGCCGGTGAAGCAGGCCATCTGGGCACTGAAGAAATTGATGTCATCCAGCCGGTAATCAACAAGCTCAAAGCTGAGGGTTTTAATTTACATGGCCCATTACCGGCAGATACTGCTTTCACACCGCAGCATCTGGCCAGAGCTGATGCGGTACTTGCCATGTATCATGACCAGGGTTTGCCGGTGCTTAAATCCCAGGGCTTTGGCGAGGCCGTTAACATCACGCTCGGTCTGCCCATAATCCGAACCTCAGTAGACCATGGTACAGCTCTGGATCTGGCCGGCACCGGAAAAGCTGATGCCGGCAGCCTGTTCAGCGCCTTTGCCATGGCTGCACAGATGAGCAGCACTCAACTCAGGTAGCAAAATGGCTGAGCTTAAAACCTCGCATCGCGCGCGCAAACGATTTGGTCAGAATTTTCTGACTGATACAACTGTTCTTGAAAAAATTGTACAGGCTATTGCGCCGTCTGCGACAGACAAACTGATTGAAATTGGCCCTGGCCAGGGTGCATTAACCGGGCGCCTTATCAATCAAGTAGGAGAATTTCATGCCATCGAAATTGATCGTGATCTGGCAGTGATGTTGACGCAGCAGTTTGAGCAGAAAAACAATTTCCATCTACATGTTGATGATGTCCTGAAGGTGGATTTTGATACCCTCCTGTCAGCTGAAAATCCCGCCAGGATTGTAGGAAATTTACCTTACAATATTTCCACGCCTTTGATTTTTCACCTCCTGCATTACCTGCCAGGTATCAGGGATTTGTTATTCATGTTGCAAATTGAAGTAGTGGAGCGAATGGCAGCCGGGCCGGGCTCAAAAAATTATGGTCGCCTGAGTATCATGGTGCAATATTTCTGTAGAGTAGAAAAACTGTTTAATGTCTCTCCCAGTGCCTTCACACCGGCACCAAAAGTTGAATCGGCCATCGTCAAACTTACACCTCATCAGGATTATTATGATGCAGAAATCTCAACTGATGCACTCAGCAGCTTACTGCGGGATGCCTTTGCCCACCGCCGTAAAACATTGCGCAATAATTTGAAAAACCTCATCAGTGCAGATGAACTGACTGCTATGAACATCAATCCGGCACTACGTCCTGAAAACCTTTCGCTTGAGGACTTTGTTAAAATCTGTAAGTATCTGAATTAAATCAGCAACATCTATCTGAGTTTGATGCCATGGATCAGAAAGCAAAGGCAGACTGCGGGATACTTATCAGTGTAGAAACCCGCTATCTGGAAAAACAGTCTGACCTGCTTAATAACGCTCACGCCTTTTCCTACACCATTACCATCCTGAATAATCGCAGCGATACTGTGCAATTGTTGCACCGTTACTGGATTATTACCGACCAGAACAACAGGGTAGAAGAAGTTAAAGGTAAAGGTGTGGTTGGACAACAGCCCTTCATCAAACCCGGTGAGCAATTTCAGTATTCAAGTGGCACTATCATCAACAGCACCATTGGTGATATGAAAGGCAGCTATACCATGCAGGCAGAAAACGGAGATAATTTTGAAGCAGAAATTCCACTGTTTGTCTTGGCCACACCGGATATGCTGCATTAACTATACTGACAATGACTAGATTGGAGCATTTGTAATATGGCGGTTTATGCTGTTGGCGATATTCAGGGTTGTTATGAACCACTTGTCAAACTGCTTGATAAGGTAAATTTTGATCCGGCTCAGGATCGTTTATGGTCGGTTGGCGATCTTGTAAACCGGGGGCCTGATTCCCTGAAAACCATCCGCTTTCTGAAACAGCTGGGTCCGGCATTTACTGCTGTACTTGGTAACCATGATTTACATTTTCTGGCGCTGGCCACCGGTGCCTTTAACGGCGGTAAAAAGAAAACCCTGAGGAAATTACTGAATGCACCTGACTGCGCCGAGCTAAGCGAGTGGGTTCGTCAGTTGCCTATGCTGCATTACGAAAAACTTGAAACTGAAGCAGGCAAAGAAGCTTTTTTAATGGTTCACGCTGGTCTGGCGCCAGGATGGAGTCTGCAACAGGCCCTTTCCTATGCTAAAGAAATTGAAGATACCCTGAAGAGTGATTCCTATAAAAAATACCTGAAAAAAATGTATGGTGATCAGCCTGACATCTGGCATGAAGAATTGACCGGCATAAAACGACTCAGAACCCTGACAAATTATTTTACCCGTATTCGATTTTGCAATGAGGAAACCCAGTTAAACCTGGCAATCAAAACTGGTGCTTCAACGGCACCAGAGGGATTCAAGCCCTGGTACCAATATCAGAAACTAAACCAGGAACTTACTATTCTTTTTGGTCACTGGGCTACTCTCAATGGTGTGACTGATACCAAAAATATCTATGCCCTTGATACCGGTTGTGTATGGGGTCGTTGTATGACAGCTTTACGCCTGGAAGATAAACAAATATTCTGCATTGACTGCAGTTAATTACAGACCAGAAAGCTATTGTGAAAATCTATCTTGTAGGCGGCGCTGTCCGCGATAAATTGCTTGGTATTCCGGTAAAGGATAAGGACTGGGTTGTAGTGGGTTCTTCACCTGAAGAAATGCTGGAACTTGGCTATCAGCAGGTTGGCAAGGATTTCCCTGTCTATTTACATCCCGAAACAAAAGAAGAGTATGCGCTGGCACGTACCGAAACAAAAACCGGCCTGGGACATTCCGCATTCAGCGTTGATACGTCTTCAACCATTACCATAGAGCAGGATCTGCTGCGCCGAGATCTGACCATCAATGCCATGGCCGAAGATGAAGACGGCCTGTTAATAGATCCTTACGGGGGACAGGAAGATCTGAAAAACAAAATACTACGTCATGTCTCTCCAGCCTTTTCTGAAGACCCTTTGCGGGTTCTTCGGGTTGCACGTTTTTCTGCCCGCTTTGCCCATCTGGGTTTTGAAGTTGCGCAGGAAACCCTGGATCTGATGCAACATCTGGTTAACAACAGTGAGCTGGACGAACTCCCTGCTGAAAGGGTTTGGCAGGAATTCAGACGTGCACTGTCTGAACAGACACCAGCTTTCTTCTTTCTGACCCTGCGAGACTGCTACGCACTGGGAGTCGCCATGCAGGAAATTGAAAGCCTGTTTGGTGTATCACAGCAGAAAGCCAGGGTGAGTCTGATGGCTCTGACCAAGGCTGCTGAACTTGACGGTGACACTGCCATTCGATTTGCCGCCTTATGTCATGAACTGCCAATCACGCATGAATTCACACAGGCAAAAAACCTGCGCAAACTGGATGAACTTTGCCAGCGCCTCAGAATTCCAAATGACCATAAAGAACTGGCTTCTGTTACTGCTATGTACTGGGATAGATATTCTGTCCTGACCCTGCATGAAGCTGAACCGATTCTGGAACTGTTTGAAAAATGTGATGCTGTACGTCGTCCGGAAAGGTTCCGGTTCTTTCTAACTGCCTGCAAGGCAATACGTAAAGCCTATGAAGAAAATGAAGCGCATATAGACTTCAGAAACAGCACATTGCTTGATGCCTTGCAAGAAATTCAGAATATTGATGCCAGTAGCCTGGTTGAAGCCGGTTATGAGAAAGAAGCCATCGGCGAGCAACTTCGCCTGTTAAGACTAAAAGCCATCGATGATTATCTGGAAAAGTTGAATTATGAGGACCTCTGACTCTCAGCCTCCTGTTGCACTTGTCACTGGAGGCGCAGCCAGAATTGGTGCCGGAATAGTTCGTCAATTACATCATGCCGGTTACAACATAATCCTGCACTATCATCATTCCCAAGAGCAGGCCGAAACATTATGCCAGGAATTGAATGACAAACGGTCTGCTTCAGTAGCCAGTCATCGGGCCAATCTGCTGGACTTCGCAGACCTGGATAACCTTATCAATGTAGCATTGGAACAGTGGGACAAACTTGATGTCCTGGTAAATAATGCATCCAGTTTTTATCCCACACCACTGCATACCATCAAAGAAGAGCAATGGCTTGACCTGCTTGGTACCAATGCCCAGGCACCGGTCTTTTTGTGTAAAGCCTGTGCGCCACTGTTAAAGCAAAACAAGGGTTGCATTGTGAGTGTCAGTGATATTGCTGCTCGAAAAGGACGCAGGGATTATCTTTTATACACTATGGCCAAAGCAGCGCTTAACAATTTAACCCATACCCTGGCACAGGAACTGGCACCGGAAGTCCGGGTAAATGCCGTTGCCCCTGGGGCCATACTGGCACCAAACTTTTCCAACAACGATACCAATAATAATCTTGATGAAAGCGACCCTCTCAGCATAAGTTGTCTGAATTATCCGGGGACTGTTGAGGATATTGCCAACGCTGTCCTGTTTTTGATCAGTAATACTTATACTACCGGACAAGTGCTCAATGTGGACGGGGGACGAGGACTGAAATATTAAAGGAAACTGTTATTGCCGGATAGCTTCTGAAATCAGACGTCCATGCCATTCGAAGTCGACAGGCCAAAGGCTTTGACTGCTCTTATCATATGCTTCCCAGAGCTGTTTGAAAGATTGCTTCAGAACGGGATGCTGACGTTCCCCGGCAAGCTGAGATAAAGGCCAGAGTACGAAGGCATTTTCGATTATTTCTGCCCTGGGTAAATCTATGTTTGCGTGCCTGCCCGTTTTATCCCCGTATAGCAGAACATCAATGTCGAGCGTTCTGCCACTGAAGCGCGGTTGACTGCGATCCCTGCCACAATCATCTTCAATTTTTTTTAAACGTGTAATAATTTCTTCCAGGGATTCTTCAGTATCAAAAGCCACGACCATGTTCAGAAAGTTATCCCCCTCAAAACCGACGGCTTCACTTTCAAAGACTGACGACAGACTCAGGTTACTGTAACTAAGCAACAATACATCCAGGCAGGCTTTAATATTGGTAGCTGGTTGAATGTTTGAACCCAGACTAAGAGCAACCCAGGTCAAGACTGTTTTTCTCCGCGTTCGATAATGACACCGACATCACGCGAACCGGTTACAGCACCTGGTTTACCCAGTGACAATTTCAGCCAGCTGACGTTGAATTCGGTTTGGACTATTTCGGCAATTTTTTCAGCCAGGGTTTCAATCAACTGGAACTGGCTTTCTTCAACAAAGGCAATGATG